>NZ_JBJHZX010000020.1:0-95963 GCF_045310515.1 Candidatus Clostridium eludens
TATACAAAATATAAAAAATAAATAAGTCTATAGCAGTTATTTAACTGACCATAAACTTATTATACGAGGGGTGATAAATATGAAAGAATGGAAAAATCCTGAAATGTGGGAATTAGCTGCTGAATACACACAAGCTAGTCTAGACGGGCATGGACAAGATAATGTTAGGATAAGTCTAGGTAATGGTCATTTTGGTTACGGAGCTAATAGTAACTAATAATTAAATTTATTTAAGTGATTAAACTGCAGTGATTAAACCACTGTTTTAAACAGTGGTTTAATTGGTAACATTTTAAATGCTTATACTAGCGGCATTTTTTTGGGTCGACTTGGACTATAATTCTATGGAGGAGGAGTATTAGATTGAAGGAGTTATGGTTAAAAACAAAATGGTTAGTGTTACAAGCTAAGCCCTTTACTTATTATCTTCTATCCATAGTGATTTTTGGCAGTATTTCTTCATTGATTGGTATATATAGGGCTCTAATAACAAAAAGATTGATTGATTATAGCTACTTCGTCTCAATTGAGTAATTTATTTCGAGTTTTGGGAATGCTTGCGGTTACTATAATTTTGGATATAGGTTCGAGAGTAGCAGTTACATTTATACATTTATTACTTTCGTTGATAAACCCTAAAAAAGGTCATTTATACATAAATGATGGCTCAACTACAAAAGAAGTTAGTGCCTCCACCCGAAAGTTTATGTCTTATGTTCCCCAGGGTAATACTCTTTTTTCTGGTACCATAGCAGAAAACCTTCGTTTAGGTAGTCCATATGCCACTGATGAAGAACTCGTTTCTGCTGCAAAGTCTGCCTGTGCATGGGATTTTATTAGTCAATCCCCAGAAGGACTTAATACTATGGTAGGTGAAAAGGGAGTAGGGCTTTCTGAAGGACAAGCACAGCGTATTGCTATTGCTCGTGCTCTGCTTCACAAAACTCCAATATTAATATTAGATGAGGCCACTTCAGCTCTTGATTCAGAAACAGAACTAAAGGTTTTACAGACTATTAAAAATCTAAAACCTGCACCAACCTGCATAATTATTACCCATAGAAATACAGCATTAAGAATATGTGATAGAGTATTTAGAATAGAGGATAGGAATATTGTAGAACAGGGTAGGGTAGTTTGTAAGGATGTTTCCATTGATGCAGTTTAAAAGTGACGTAAGGAAAAGGTACGTCACTTTTAAGTGTTTCTAATATTCTTTAAACAAAAATTATTTTCTACGGCTTAACCTCTCAGTATATCTTATAAAACTATGCCGCCGAATTTCCTATATCCCTTAAGTATTTCCACTTTTTTATATTCACTACGTGAAATCTCTTGATGCTTACGATTATATAACACTTAAGTATAATAGATGAATATACGGAGGATTACACTGGGGAAAAAAAGATTAAACTAGGGCATGATGTGAAAAAATAGGAAAGTAAGTAAAATGTAAATAATTGATTAGCTGCAATTATTAGCATGTCCTAATATTGCAGGATATCATTATTTAAGGACTCCGGGTAAAGTATTTCCTCGATTCCATTCGATTTTATGAAGAATATGAAAGTGGTATTGAAAGAAATTACTTTATTAATATTAATAAAATCTTAGGAAATGGAGGTAAGTAAATGAAAGTAATTATACTAGCAGGTGGAAATGGTACTAGATTATGGCCATTAAGTAGGAGTAGATACCCCAAACAATTTATAAAGCTGCGGGATGGTAAACCTTCATTGTTTCAGCAAACATTTAAGAGAAGCTTATTATTGGCAGATCCAGATGATATATATGTAGTTACCAATGAAAAATATAAATTTTTAGTTATGGGTGAAATCGAAGAATTAGGCAATGAATATAATGAATCTAATATTCTTGTTGAACCTGAAGCTAAAAATACTCTGCCAGCAATCTATGCAGGTGTTCATGAAATAACTAAAAAAGGGACAGACTCTGTAGTGGTTTTTCCTTCTGATCACATGATTTTAAAAGAACAGGAATTTGCTGATATTATTAAAGATTCAGAGGTGCTAGCGAAAGATTCAATTATAACTTTTGGCATTAAACCGGGTGAACCAAATATTGGATATGGTTATATTGCACCTGGTGCTGAAAGGTTAAATGCTTATGAAGTTAAAGAATTCAAAGAAAAACCAGAGTATGAAATTGCAGCTACATATGTTAATGACGGGTATTTTTGGAATAGCGGTATATTTATGTTTAATACTGAACTTTTTATAAAGGAAGTAAAATTGTATGCTGAAAATATCTATAATGCCTTTGAAAATAGTAGTAGAATTGAAGAAGCTTTTAGTAAGATAGATGAAAATATTTCAATTGACTATGGTATTATGGAAAAAAGCAAGAATGTTGCTGTGTCACCTGTAGATATCGGTTGGAGTGATCTTGGCAGTTTTGATGCTATTTATGATGTTTCTGATAAAGATGAAAATAACAACATAGTTGCTCCTGACGATATAGTTATTGATTCAAAGAATAATTACATATACTCAGAAAAGGATAAGATAGTATCAACAGTAGGGATTAATGATTTAATTGTGGTAGACAATAGGGATGCTTTACTAATATGTAAAAAAGACCAATCACAAAAAGTAAAAAAGATTGTAGAAACTTTAAAGTTAAGAAATGACAGCAGAGCGGAGTATCATGTTCAAGATTATAGGCCTTGGGGATATTACAAAGTACTTGAAGAAAATAAGGGTTCTTTTAAGATCAAGAGAATAGAGGTAAGTCAGGGAAATAAGCTAAGCTATCAGCTGCATCATCATCGCAGCGAACATTGGATTGTTGTTAAAGGTATGGCTAAGGTGACAATTGATGGTTTAGAGAAATTTATACCTGCAGGAGAAAGTATTTTTATAAAACCCGGACAGAAGCACAGGTTAGAAAATCCAGGTAAAATACCATTGGATATTATAGAAGTACAGATGGGTGATTACTTGGAAGAGGATGATATTGTAAGATTTGATGATGATTACGGAAGAAAGTAGTAAGTTCGGTGAAGCTTTCCCTTCTAAGGGGGAAAGCGTGTGCCAAACAAAGGGCTTAATATATATAGTAGGTGGGAAGCGCTGCATGGTAAAGTTCAACCAACAGCCATTAACACTGATCTACATAGCCATTTTCTCCTTTTTTATAAGTTTGTTTTTATGTATTTAACTTATATTTTAGGACCTGGCTATGTTTTTTTCTATACTTTTTTATTAATAATTTAATCCTTGGTTAACATGCTTTTTTTACTATCTGTAAACCAGCTCTTCTTGATGTGTCTAAAATTCGGGCTATGGTAACAAGATCATGAGTAGTTACTTTATATTTTAATGTTGAAATTTTTCCCATAAATATATATATTTTATTACATACATGTATTATAATAAAATCTATACATTAGAATGGGGGGAGAAATACTATGGATCAGTGGGAAATGATGCTGAAGTTGATTCTTTCAGGAGTACTTGGAGCTCTGATAGGATTTGAAAGAAGAAGTCGTTCTAAACAGGCAGGACTCAGAACCCACTTTGTTGTGGCAGTTGGAAGTGCACTTATTATGCTGGTATCTAAATATGGTTTTCAGGATTTGTTAAATGTATCTTCAGTTTCAATTGATCCAAGTAGAATAGCCGCCCAGGTGGTAAGTGGAGTTGGGTTTCTTGGAGCAGGTACTATAATTGTGGAACATCAATTTGTAAGGGGACTGACTACTGCTGCTGGATTGTGGGCTACTGCGGGAATTGGTATAGCAATTGGAGCAGGAATGTATATACCTGGTATAGGAGCTACTATATTTATATTAATAGGACTTGAGATATTTAATAGAGTACAAAAAAATTCTGTTCATTGTTTAGGCAGAGTAATTTTATCTCTAGACGGAATTAACCCAGTGCTTGATATATTAAAAAATTCTAAAGAGAGAATATCTAATATTCAAGTTAATAGACATTACAATAAAAATAATAAGGATTCTGAAGCTAAAATTATTTTTAGAATGTATGGTGTAAATCAGAGTCAGACAAAAGATATTATGGTAAATATTCTGAAGGTACCTTATGTAAAAGATGTAAACATAGAATAGTGTACTGTAAATAATTTAAAGTTAGGAGTGAGTTGTTTGTGGAAAGTAAAATTTTAGTTGTGTACTATTCACTTGAAGGAAATACCAAATTAATAGCTGAAACTATTTCAAATGAAGTGTCAGCTGATATATTGGAAGTAAAACCAAAAAAAGACATAGAGCCTCATAGTAAAATGAAATATTTAATAGGTGGGAAGCAAGCTATAACCAAAGAGAAGCCGGAACTTGTACATTATGATGTGAATATTGAAAATTATGAAATTTTATTTATTGGAACTCCGGTTTGGGCGTGGACTTTTGCACCTGCCATAAGAAGTTTTTTTGCTAACACAAATTTAAAGAATAAAAAGATAGCACTATTTAGTTGTAATGGAGGAGCTAACGGAAAAACTTTTCAAAATATGAAAGCAGAACTTGGGGAAAATGAATTTTTAGGTGAAATTGAATTTAAGGATCCTCTAAAAAATGATAGAGGAGAAAATGTAGAGAAGGCTAAAAAGTGGGCCCAGGATATTTGTAAATTAAATATAAAGTAAGTTATTTAACTCATGGATTTATATAATCTATGAGTATTTTTATTTACAATATTATAAGATTTGTTTTAAACACAATAGATATTAATATTTAAATATATAAATATATTTTTAATATTTTATTGACATTTAGTTATTAAAAATGTTATTTTATTAATAAATTAATATTAAAAATATCATTTGGTTATTTGTTGTGAAATTTCATGTAAAGGAGAATTGTATTTAGTTATGAAAAAGAACATAAATGAAAATATAAGGTTACTTAAATATAATTATCTACCTTTGCAGCCAGGTTTCGAAATTAAGTGTGAAAACTATATGGAGATGAAATTAGATAAAACTGATGCATTGAGCAAAACAATATCTGTATTTTATCAATTTAAAGTTACTGAAAGTGTGGAGAATTTTATCCCGGTAATTCCAGATGGATGTGTTGACATTATATTTTACTGTAGTTCAGATAATTCCTTTTCAAATATTTGTGGCAGTGTTATTAAAAGTAAAAAAATATCTTTTTTATATGGATGTGAATATTTTGGAGTTAGATTTTTGCCGGGAGAGGCTATTAGAGTTTTAAAGTGTTCAATTAAAGAATTTATTGATAATGAAATACCTTTAACTGACATAGTTAAAAAGGATTTATTTATTAGCGAAAAAATATCTAAAGCAGAGAATTTTTATGATAGAATAGCTGTATTTAAAAATTTTATTACAAGTTTTCTTTTAGATACACATATACCAATTATAATTCAAAACTCAATAAATAGAATATGTGAAAATAAAGGCCTAGTAAGTATAAGTGAATTGGCAGAATATACGGGGTATTCAACCAGATACCTAAGGAAAACATTTGAAACTTTTGTGGGAATATCACCAAAACTGTTAAGTCAGATTGTCAGATTCCAAAACTGTTTATATATGATTATTAATGAGGGTAATTACCATGTGATGGATACAATATTGGAATGCGGATATTATGATCAATCTCATTTTATTAATGAATTCAAAAAATTTACTTATCTTACACCAAATCAAATAAAATTGAAAAACTTTTGATATAGTTAAGTCTCTATGGGTTTTAAACATAGAGACTTTTTTAAAATTTGCAATTTATCATTAATTAGTTCCGATTTTTACAATACAATCAAAAATATTGGTGATATATTAATAATATGATTAGAGTGAGGCTTTGGAATTATTCGAATCGTATTATTATTTTAAGCTTAAAGGAGGAGTAAAAGTTGGATAATGATGTAAAATTAGAGTCTTTTGGTTACAAGCAAGAATTGAAAAAGGTATTGGGACTAAAAGATTTAGTGATTTTCGGAATAGTATTTATGGGACCAGTATCTGTTATGACGCTATTTGGTATAATGCATGTTACTTCGAGAGGGCACTCTGTTCTAGCCTATGCCATTGCTTTTGTAGCTATGCTTTTTACAGCATATAGTTATGGTGAAATGGTAACAGCATTTCCTATAGCTGGATCTACCTATAGTTATACTCAAAGAGCCGTTAATCCTAAACTTGGATTTATATCTGGCTGGGTAATGATATTAGATTACGTCCTGATTCCTATGTTGCTCTATTTAATTAGTTCAAGCTTTGCCAATGCAATGATCCCACAAATACCTATATGGGGATGGGTATTAATGTATGCTATACCTGTTACAGTAATAAACTTAATAGGTATAGAAGTTGCAGCTAGGGCAAATTTCATTATAGCAGCTGTTATGTTTGCAGCCGTTATAGCTTTTGTAATTTTAGCATTAAAATATATTATTACCGGACATGTAAGTAGTGGAATTTCTATGGCTACAATATACAACAAAAATGCATTTACCTTTAAGGCTTTAGTAAGTGGTTCAGCAATAGCAGTTGTATGTTACTTAGGCTTTGATGCCATAACAACACTATCTGAGGAAACTAATGTTGGAGGCAGAAAAATAGGATCGGCAATTATGTTAGCTTGTCTTATTCAAACATTTATTTATGTTGCAGTTGCATTTTTAGCAACAGTTATAATTCCCGATTATACCAAGATAGTTAATCCAGATACAGCTTTCTTTGATATAGCTTCAAAAGTTGGAGGCAGCTTTTTGCAAATTTTTGTATCTGTTGTAATTATGATTGCAGGGGTAGGAACATCATTGGCAGGGCAATCAGCAGCCAGCCGCTTATTGTATGGTATGGGCAGAGATAAGGTTCTTCCTGAGAAGATATTTTCATATCTTCATCCTAAATTTAAAACACCTTTTAATAGCATATTATTTATGTCAATAATAGGTACTACTGGAGCGCTGCTTTTAAGTGTAGGAACGGTATCAGAGTTAACTGCTTTTGGAGGCCTGTTCGGATTTACATGTGTAAATCTATCAGTTATAGTTCATTACTACTTTAAAAATAAAAGCGGAAAAGTAGTAAGACATTTAATTGTGCCGCTGCTTGGAATGTGTGTTTGTGTGTATATATTATTAGGACTTTCTACTATTGCTAAAATTGTAGGATTTACTTGGATGGGATTAGGTATAGTATACCTTATTATAAGATGTGGATTATCGGAAGACTTTAAGAAAAATATTTCAAATGTTAGTTTTAAAGAAGCGTCCTAATATTTTTATTAATGAAATTTATAATTATTTGGAGGTAAAGGGGAATGAAAGAAACAAAAATAGATTTTATTTATTTAAATGAAAAAGACATGATTAAGGCAGGTGTTAAAGATATGGCTGCTTGTGTCGATGTAATGGAGGAAATGTTCAAATTACTAAAAATGGGCGATTACCGCATGGGTGGCCCTAATGGAAATTCACATGGTGTAATGCTTTCTTTTCCAGAGAATTCTGAATTTCCTGATATGCCAAAAGACGGCCCAGACAGAAGATTTATGGCTATGCCAGCATATCTTGGTGGAAGGTTCCGTATGACAGGTATGAAATGGTATGGTTCTAATGTTGAAAATAAGAGCAAAGGACTTCCAAGATCAATTCTTATGCTCACATTAAATGATAAAGATACAGGAGCACCCCTTGCATATATGTCAGCCAATATTTTGAGTGCTTACAGAACAGGGGCTGTTCCAGGTGTTGGTGTAAAATATTTCTCAAAAGAAAACTCAAAAGTTGTTGGCATCATTGGACCTGGTGTTATGAGTAAGACTGCATTTGCAGCCACAATAGCAGTAAGAGCAGAAATTGAAACTGTTAAAATCAAAGGTAGGAGTCAGAAATCAATAGAGGGTTTCATTAAATATTTAAATGAAGAGTATCCCAAGATAAAAGATATTAGAGTAGTTGAAACAATTGAAGAGGTAGTAAGGGACAGTGATATTATCCATGTTGCAACTTCAAGTCCAACAGGAGATCCAAGTCAGTATCCATATATTAATGAAGCATGGATTAAACCAGGGGCACTTTTATGCTGTCCAGCTGCTGCAAGATTTGATGATGATTTTATTTTAAATAGAGCAAGAACTGTAACAGATAACATCGGATTATATGAGGCCTGGGCTGAAGAAATGGCTTATCCGGCATACAACACAATTCCAATTCCAGCTGTTCATTGTATGGATCTTATAAAAGAAGGAAAAATGACTAGACATCAGATTGATGATTTAGGGGATATATTGATGGGAAAAATTCCAATAAAACGTAAAGAAGATCAAGTTGTTATCTACTCTGTTGGTGGTATGCCAATTGAAGACGTTGCATGGGGAACAATTGTATATAGAAATGCAATTGAAAAAGGAATCGGAGTTAAATTAAACTTATGGGATATGCCGGAGCTTGCATAATTTTATAGGATCAAGTTTATAAGGAGATGATTTGGATGAGGATTACAGAACATCCAATTTTGGGTGAAGCTAATAAAGGACGTTTAGTGACTTTTAATTTGGATGGGAAAATACTTGAAGGCTATGAAGGAGAGCCAATAGCTGCTGCATTAAAGGCGGCAGGTGTAATGGTGCACAGGCATACAAAGAAAGGAAACTCTCCAAGAGGTATATTTTGTGCTATCGGAAGATGTACAGACTGTGTCATGGTAGTAGATGGTAAGCCTAATGTAAGAACTTGTGTAACTCCTCTTGTTGAAGGTATGAAGGTCCAAACTCAATATGGTGTTTCTGCAAAGAAACTGGATTAAACTTAAAAATACTTTTAGGAAAGGATAGAGAGTCGTATGAAAAGATATGATGTAATAGTTGTGGGTGCGGGACCAGCAGGACTTTCAGCGGCTGTTGAAGCGGCAAAAAGAGGATTAAAGGTTGTTATATTTGATGAGAATTCTAAACCAGGTGGACAGTTATTTAAACAAATTCACAAGTTTTTTGGTTCCAAAGAGCATAGGGCTAAGATGAGAGGTTTTAAGATAGGTGAGAAGCTTTTAAAGGAAGCAGAGGAAGCTGGAGTAGAAGTTGTGCTAAATGCCATAGTAATGGGGTTGTTTTTGGATAAGGAGATTACTGTAAATATAAATAAGGAAGTTGTTCATTATAAAGGAGATGCAATTATAGTTTCAACAGGTGCATCAGAAAACATGGTTACTTTTGAAGGGTGGACTCTTCCAGGAGTTATAGGTGCTGGTGCAGCACAGACCATGATGAATCTTCATAGTGTAAAGCCGGGAAAGAAAATACTTATGCTTGGCAGCGGAAATGTTGGGTTAGTTGTTAGTTATCAGCTTATACAGTCAGGCTGCCAGGTGGTTGCCATTGTAGATGCAGCACCTAAAATTGGTGGATACGGAGTTCATGCTGCAAAGGCAGCTAGGTGTGGAGTACCTTTTTATTTATCCCATACCATAATTAAGGCCGAAGGAGATCAATATGTAACAGGGGTTACTATTGGTGAAGTTGACAGCAGGTTTAAGGTAATACATGGAACAGAGAAACACTTTGATGTTGACACCATATGTGTTGCAGTAGGTCTTTCTCCTATGTCACAGCTTCTCAAAATGGCTGGATGTAATATGGAGGAAAATCCTAAAAAGGGAGGGTTTGTTCCTCTTTGTGATAAATATGGTGAAACTTCAATCCCAAATATATTTGTGTCAGGGGACGTTTCAGGAATAGAAGAAGCAAGTTCAGCTATGCTTGAAGGGAGAATTTCAGGGGCAGCAGCTGCTTATAAATTAGGATTTATTCATAAAGAAGAATTAGAAGAAGGAACGGCAGAATTGGAAAATGCATTATTTAGTTTGAGACAGGGAATGTTCGGACCTGAGAATAAAGGAAAGGATATTTCTAAAACAGAGGAAGGTTATGATATTTCAACAAATCTTTTAAAGAAGGGTTATTTGACAGATGAAGAAGTAATGAAATATCCAGGAGTAAAGTTTATTAAAGGAATTCATCCTGTAATAGAATGTTCTCAAAATATTCCCTGCAATCCATGTCAAGATTCCTGTCTTAGGCAATGTATTAAGGTTGGAGAAAAAATCACATCCCTTCCTATTGTGGATGAAGAAGCAGCTTGTATTGGATGCGGACTATGTGTGGCATCTTGTTCAGGACAGTCAATATTCCTCATAAATGAAGATTATGAAGAAGGATATACTGCAGTAACACTTCCCTACGAGTTTTTACCACTACCGGAGAAAGGTATGAGAGGTGCTGCTTTAGGTCGAAACGGACAAGAGATCTGTGAAGCAGAAGTTGTTGAAGTTAAATCACTTTCTGCCTTTGATCACACAAATTTATTAACTATAAAGGTCCCTAGAGAAATGGGGATGAAGGCTAGATTTTTTAAACAGCAAGGGGTGGGAATATGAACAAAGTGAATGATAGATCAAGGGATATAGGTGAATTTATTCCACAGTGTGATGATAATATGATAATCTGCCGCTGTGAGGAAGTTACAAAGGGCGAAATTAGAAAAGCAGTACATGATGGAATGTTTACCATTACGGAGATAAGAAGGTATTTAAGAACAGGTATGGGGCTCTGTCAGGGTCAGACCTGTAGTAAATTAGTAAAAGGTATTGTGGCAAGAGAATTAAATGTTTCTCCGTTAAGGTTAGAATCAGCAATGTCACGTGCACCTATGAGGCCTATAGAAATGAAAGTTTTTGGGAATGAAAGGAGGAAATAACATGAGAAATTGTGCTGATGTAATAATTATAGGAAGTGGTGTAATTGGAAATGCTGCAGCATATTATTTGGCGAAAAAAGGCTGCTCTGTTATTGTCCTTGAGAAAAGCCATAGTATTGGCAATGGAGGTTCCACAAGAAATGGTGGAGGAGTTCGTCAGTCAGGACGTGATAAAAGAGAGCTTCCCCTTGCCATGTACGGAGTAAAAAATATCTGGCCCACATTGTCAGAAGAATTGGAAATAGATGTGGAATATTATCAGCACGGTAATTTAAGACTAGGCAAGACGGAGGGGCATATTGGAATCTTAAATAATCTTACTCAAAATGCTAACGACTGTGGTCTTGATGTAAGAATGATTTCAGCTGAAGAGGGAAGAAATATTTGCCCTTATCTTTCAGAAGAAGTTATTGGTGCAAGCTGGTGTCCTACTGATGGACATGCTAATCCACTGCTGACAACATTAGGTTATTACCGCAGGGCAAGACAGATAGGGGTTCGTTTTATAACTGGAGAAGAGGTTATGGAGATAAAAAAGATAAAGGGTAAAGCAAGACAGGTAGTAACTCAGAATAATGTATATGAAGGAGAAAATATCATTCTAGCTGCAGGTTATGAAAGTCGTAAAATAGCTTCTACTTTTGGAATTGATATTCCAATGAATAAGGTTTTACTAGAGGTTCTTGTTACAGAGGCACAGCCTCCTATGTTTTACCAAATGTTAGGTACTGCAGCAGCTGACTTTTATGGCCATCAGAGTAAGCACGGATCATTTGTTTTTGGTGGTTCATCAGGTTATGAAGCTTTTAATAAAGATAATGGGACACCAACTACATCTAGTATTACAGCATCTGCTATCTGCCGTGGTATTATGAAGTATTTTCCTATACTGGAGGATGCCAAAATTGTGCGTACCTGGGCCGGATGGATAGATGATTGTGCAGATCACATACCTGTTATAAGTTTTGTAGAAGAGGTTTCAGGACTAATACTTGCCTGTGCATTTTCAGGACATGGTTTTGGAATATCCCCAACGGTAGGTATGCTTTTATCAGAGATGGTAGTAGAAGGTAAAACATCTATTGATGTATCTGCTTTCCGTTATGATAGATTTAAAGCAAAAATATAATATTTTTAAAGAGGAGAATTTATATGGAACTAATTAGAACAAATTATTTATCAGGTGCCCCATTAGAGGAAAAAACTAGATATTCACGCATGGTTAAAGTTGGTCATTTTATTTATATTGGAGGAACCACAGCTGTGCAGCCAGATGGTACAGTTTATGGGGAAGAAAGTGCTTATGAACAAACAAAATACATTCTTGAAAAGCTGGTAAAATTATTAGAAAAAGCAGGTTCTAAAAAAGAGGAAGTTGTAAAGATAAAAGGATATGCCACTGATATGAAATATGCACCGGAAATTGCCAAGGCTTATTCGGAAATTTTTCATGATGTGAGACCTCTTTTCACACTTGTGGGTACCACCATGCTTAATCGTCCCACACAACTAATTGAACTGGAAATAGATGCTGTTGTTGGATCAAAGGCAGCACTATAGCTATCTTCGAGTAAAATTTGGATTAGTGCATAATGCAAAATAGTTAAATTGGAGGTAAATACAATAATGAGTGAAACAGTGATAAAGATAAACCTAGATAAGTACAATATTGATGGTGAAGCAATACTTGTTATTGATACAGTAGAGAGGAGCGCCCCAGCTAAAGGTGGCATTAGGGTCAGAACTAACGTTACAGAGGAAGAAATAGCTGAGCTTTCGGCTGAAATGACTAAAAAGTGTCTACTTGCAGATTTACCCTTTGGAGGGGCTAAGGGTGGAATAAGACTTAAGAATCTTGAGCAAGTTGAGCAAGCTATGTACGCTTTTGGAAGAGAGCTTGCAAAAATTGACTTCATACCATATAAATGGTGTGCAGCACCAGATGTAAATACTGACAGTAAAGCAGTAGATGCTTATGTTGCAGGGTGTGCTTCAGTTAGAGGATGGAGAAAAGCCAGATTAGCGGCTACGGGGAAAAGTACAGGAATACCTCATGAACTAGGAAGTACTGCATATGGAGTAGTTCTTTGTATAACTGAGGTAGTAAAAAATATGGGTATAGATATAAAATTTGAAGGATCAACTGCTATTATAGAAGGTATAGGTGAAGTTGGTGGAAACGCCATTAAACTTCTTGTTGATATAGGCATAAAAGTCTGTGGAATAAGTGATATTACTGGCTCCATATATGATGAGAATGGATTAGACTCAGATATGCTTAAACAATTTATTAAAGAAAAGAGAAGTGTAAAGGATATGACGAAGGAATTTAAAGATGCTGAGTTTAATATAAGCCCATCTACAATGCTTGTGAAAAAGGCAGATGTATTAGTACTTGCAGGGCCTGGCAGAAGTTTAAATGAGGAAAATGCTAAAAAGCTTCAAGTTAAATTAATAGCTGAAGGTGCAAATATAGCGTATTCTTCGAAATTAGCAAGAAAGCTTGTAAATGATAAAGGAATCTTATCCATTCCGGGAATTATTGCAAATTCTGGTGGAGTAATATCCAGCTATGAAGAATGGATTCTTGAAAATGAAAACAAAATTCAGTTATCTATAGATGAAAAATGGAATAGAGTTAAACAGTGTATAGATGTTAGAATAAAGAAGAATATTAAAGAACTTTGCAGCAAGATAAAAGTCAACCCAGAGAAAATCACATATGAACATGCATTAATAATGGCAGAAGAAAGATTAAATCACCTTAGGTTTGAAAATAGTAAGCTTAGAAAACAAACCAAAAAGATTAATAAAGAACTTGAAGAAAAATTTAGTGTATATACAAAATAAAATACTGTAGCGTAGATAATACGAGTAACTTCATTAATAGAAAGTAGATGATTTATCTTTATATAATCGTGGATAGTGTCTTACTTCAAAGAAATTTAAATAATGAATTTGAAGTTGGGAGCACATAATAGAAATTTTTCTGACTATTTTAAATATGAAATATATTCAAAATAGTCAGAAAAATAATTGACATACATAAATATATATTATATAATAAAATTAAAAATAGGATAAAACTTCCTATAATAGTCCTAAATAGTGTATTGAAGGATATATTTAAATTAAATATAGGAAATTCTAAGATTAGCTGAACTAACACTTGTAAAGCTTTACTGGTATTTAAGATTAAGGTACACAGGGGGGAGTTAATGTGAAAAATAAGTCTTTATTTGAACCTATTAGAATAGGTAAAATGGAAGTGAAAAACAAAATATCAATGGCACCTATGGGAGCATTTGGACTCGTAGACAATGAATGTTGTTTTAATCAGAGAGCTGTTGACTATTATGTGGAAAGAGCTAAGGGTGGCACAGGACTTATTATAACAAGTGTAGTGAAAGTAGAAAATGAACTGGATAAAGTTTTAACAGGTGTACTGCCAATTACTTCAATAAACCCAGGAAGATTTATTATGACATCTTCAGAAATGACAGAAAGAGTTCATGCTTATGGTGCAAAAATATTTTTACAATTGTCAATGGGATTTGGAAGAAGCGGTGCTCCAGGTGGACTTTTAACTTCACAACCTGTTTCAGCTTCAGATATTCCAAATTACTGGGATCCAACTGTTACCTGTAGGGCACTTACCACCTCAGAGGTAGAATGGATAGTTGAAAAATTTGCTGAAGGTGCTAGAATTGCACAAAAAGCGGGGTTTGATGGAGTTGAAATACATGCGGTACATGAAGGATATTTACTTGATCAATTTACACTTTCTATTTTTAATAGAAGAACAGATAAGTATGGTGGAGATCTAAGAGGAAGACTTCAACTTCCCATAGAGATAGTACAGGCTATAAAGGCTGAAGTTGGAGATGATTTTCCTGTGAGTTTAAGATATAGTGTGAAAAGTTGCATAAAAGATTGGGGTCAAGGAGGACTTCCAGATGAAGATTATGTAGAAAGAGGACGTGATTTAGAAGAAGGTATTGAAGGGGCAAAGATTCTTGAATCATCAGGATATGATGCATTCAATGCAGATTTAGGAACTTATGATGCATGGTATTGGGCGCATCCACCTCTTTATCAAAAAGATGGATTATATCTTCCATATACCAAAGAACTTAAGAAATCTGTCAAAATTCCCGTTATAGTGGCAGGAAAACTTGGGGTGCCGGCAATGGCCAAAGAAGCACTTGAAGATGGAGCTGCTGACATGATTGCCCTTGGAAGGCCGCTTCTTTGTGATGCATACTGGCCTAAAAAGGTTCTTGAAGATCATCCAGAAAAAATTAGACCTTGTATAGGATGCTACACGGGATGTATGGGAAGAGGATTTGAGGGAAAACCTTTGAGTTGTACAGTAAATCCTGCTGCTGGAAGGGAACGGTATTATGAAGTGAAATCTGCACCTGTTTCGAAGAATGTAATGATTGTAGGAGGAGGAGTGGCAGGGATGGAAGCAGCTAGAATTGCAGCTATGAAGGGTCATAAAGTTACTATATATGAGGTCACAAAAGAACTTGGAGGACAAGTTATTCCGGGTTCAGTTCCTGATTTTAAATTGGATGACAGAAGGCTGCTTGATTGGTACAGAAATGAAATGGAAGAACTTAAAATAAAAATAGTTTTAGATGAGAAAGTAACACAAAATATTGTTGAAAAAGAAACTCCTGATATTGTCATTATTGCAACAGGTGCAAAAGATATTAAGCTAGATTTACCTGGTATAGAGAAAGATAAAGTTGCAACTGCAGTTGAAATCTTAAAGAGTAATAAACAAGTGGGAGAAAATGTACTTATGGTAGGCGGTGGACTTGTAGGCTGTGAAACGGCTCTTTACCTTGCAAATAAGGGCAAAAAAGTTACAATTATTGAGGCCAAGGACAGTATATTAAAGGCTTCTAGGCCAGTTCCACATATGAATAAGACTATGCTCGTTGATCTTCTCAAAAATAGTGGGGTAAAAATCGTTACAGAAAGTTCTTTACTTGAGGTGACTGATGAGGGGGCTGTTATTATTGATAATAAATTTCAGAAGCAGAGTATACTTGCTGATACAGTTGTAATTGCTGTTGGATTTAGAGCTGGCAGGGAATTATATAATGAACTCAAAGATAAAATAGTTGAATTGTATCTTGTTGGTGATGCATATGAGAGTGCCAATATAATGAATGCAATTTGGAGTGCCAATGAAATTGCTCTTAACTGTTAAAGGAAATATAGATTTACTTTTACGGTATTTACTTAAGAGCTTGATATAAGAATATGAATACTACCGGCAATTATGTATTACTATAAATTGCCGGTAGTATTTGGGGATAATATTCATTATGAAAGTTATATAAATAATTATCTATGATAATTGTGTTAGTACTATACTCAGATCCCATAAGCTGTGCATTATAATTGGACATATCAAAGAATCAGTTTCTTCAAAGAAATACCCGAAAATTAAGGATAAAATTCCCACTTGAATAAAATACAAAATGTCTATGTTATGACTATATATAGCTATAGGTATGTGTATCATGATAAACATTAAACTAGCTAGTATATTTGATGGAATAAAGCCCATATATAACTTTAGTTTCTGCATAATATATCCTCGAAAGGCTATTTCCTCAATGATGCCTACTACCAGAAATGTATTTATAAAATCTGAATAGCTTATGTGTGTATTAAAGTTTCTTGTTTTTATAATATTTACAATTAAAAATGCAATTCCTAATAATAATCCGAATGATATTCCCTTCACCACATTAGAGTTTAATTTTAAGAATGAAATTGGATTGATTTTTTGTAATTTTAAAATAATATATACAGGAACTATCCAAATGATTCCTTTTAAAATTGCCTCACATAATGCATAAACAAATGATGTGTTAGATAAAGTTTTCTCCAGTGCAGGCAATATTACTAACCTGGATATACTCCAGAAAACCAATAGAAACAAAAAGTATCCGCTAATATATAGTAGTTCCTTTTTGTTGATTTTATCTTTATTTCCTAATTGAATCATAATAGAGCTGTTCCTTTCAATTTATTTGCAGTTTTACATATTATTTAACATTCTGCGTATTGGATTTTAAAATTTGCATTTCTGATAATAAAATTTTCAAATATGTACTTATTTTATCATAATATTCTTAAATATCAACAAAAAGTTAAGGCACCATAGTAATTACTCACTGATTTATTAAAGAAACAATAATTTCATGCTTATTTAATAAAAATATTATAAAATATGTTGATTTTTTATTAAAATAGTAATATATTATATATAAGATATAATTTAAGAAATAAACCCATTAAAAATATTAATCTCCTATTAAATAATATATGATATATGTTTGAAGTATTAAATAATTAGACGGGAAAAAGACACCAAATTTTGGTGCCTTTTTTCTTGCTTATATATTTTTATAATGTTATTTTACCTGTTGAGCTTCTATAATATTTTCATAAGATGAGAATGGTATTATTCTAATACCATAGGTTTTGATTTTGTATTTCCTGTTAATTCTTAGGCCTCTATATATGTCTTCTGAGCCAAATTTAAATTCTATTATACTATTAGTATCCTTGAAAGCTCTTATGGTACCATCTTCTACTTGCGTATAGATTAGGTATTGAATACCATTGCCTTGGTTCTTTACTTGTTTACTTGCAATAGTTACTACATAAGTGTTTCTAAAAAAATGAGGGAAAAGCATAATTAGGCCAAATATTAAAATGATAGTAATTATTATTGATATTATTTTAAATTTCAATTTATAAAAATTAATTTTTCTCATAAAATCTCCTAAACACCAAATGTATACTCCAATTACTTTCTATATATGTATATTAATATACCTGAGTGAATATTTTAAAATTTGCAGATATAATCATGTACAAAAAAATTCAATTATTACAATTTGAAGTTTTCTGGATGTTTTTCAGCTTTCTTTTTAGATATATATTCACAGAAAAATTGTATGTGATATAATAAAATGAGTAGAAGTGTTTTTTAAAAACAAATTAATTTTAAGTAAAAAAATGAATACAGATTGGGGGAAAAAGACATATTTAAAGAAAAGATATTAAATAAAAATACAGGAATATTAGTATATGCTATAACACCGCCCAAATTAAATAATACACCTGAAAAAGTATTAGAGGTTTCACAAAAACAGGTAGAAAGAATAAAAAAGTTAGATATTGATGGATTAATTATTTATGATATTCAAGACGAAGTGGACAGGCAGAGTAGTGAACGCCCATTTCCGTTTCTTCAAACGATAGATCCTGTGATTTATGATAAAAAATATTTGCTAGATTTACACATACCTAAAATTATTTACCGATGTGTGGGGAAATATACTGAAAAGGAACTATCAGAATGGATGATGAATGATTTAATAGAAGACAAGTTTTCTGTATTTGTTGGAGCTTCCTCCAGGAAACAAAAGGTTAAATTAAAATTGTCTGAAGCCTATAATTTAAAGGAAAAGATAAATACTAACGTAGTTTTGGGCGGCGTTGTGATACCAGAAAGACATATTAAATATGGTGATGAGCATATAAAAATTATTAATAAAATAAACAATGGATGTGAATTTTTTGTTTCCCAGGTGATTTATAATATAGAGGCTTCGAAAAATTTTTTATCGGATTATTTCTATTATTGTCAGGATAATAATATTGAAATGAGCCCTATAATATTTACTATTAGTCCCTGTGGTTCCGTAAAGACCCTAGAGTTTATGAAGTGGCTTGGAATAGATATACCAAAATGGCTTCAAAATGATTTAATGCATTCTCAGGATATACTAGATAAATCTACAAGATTATCAAAGGATATATTTGAAGAATTATTTGATTTTGCATTGGAAAAAGGCATACCTATTGGATGTAATATTGAGAGTCTATCCATTAGAAAAGTAGAAATAGAGGCTTCAATACAACTGGCTAAGGATATCAAAACTATTATTGATAAAAAATGCCGTTAAGGGTTAAGAATAACTAGTTAAAAGTAAAGGGGATAAATTTATGGAAGATTTTTATATGAATAAAATTCAAAATATGGTAAAAGATATAATGAAAGATATGCAGAGTTGTAATGATCATACATCTGATAATACAGAACAAAGTATGTATAAAAATTTGTTTTCAAAAGGCAAAATTGGTAGTTTGGAATTAAAAAACAGAATAGTAATGACTCCTATGGAAAATTGTTTAAATAATAAAGATGCTACTGTATCTGATGACATGATTGCTTTTTATGCTGAAAGGGCAAAAGGTGGAATTGGACTTATAATTACAGAGGTAACTAGGGTAAATGATGAAAATGGAGTAGCTGATATACGACAGTTATCTGCTGCCCATGATAAATATATTCCGGGACTTAAAAAACTTGCTGATACTGTACATGAAAATGGCGGTAAGATAGTTATTCAACTTCATCATCCCGGAAGGCAGGGCTTTTGTGGAGTAAACGGTAACAAGCCAATGATGGCACCAAGTGCAGTACAATGTAATGTAGTACAGCAGGAAACTAGAGAAATGTCCACAGAAGAGGCAGAATCACTGGTACAAAATTTTATAAGTGCTGCCTGTAGAGTGAAAGCAGCAGGTATTGATGGAGTTGAAATACACGGTGCTCATGGATATTTAATTAATCAATTTTTAAGTCCTTATACAAATAAAAGGACAGATAAATATGGTGGAAGTCTTGAAAATAGGATGAGATTTCTTGAAGAGATAATCTTAGGTGTTAGGCAAAAATGCGGCAGAGAATACCCTGTTATAGTTAGATTGTCAGTTGATGAATTTCTAAGAACTAACGGTGTTGATGATGGCATACTTTTAGAAGATGGAATAAAAATTGCTAGACGTTTGGAGGAAATAGGAGCTGACGCAATAGATGTGAGTGCTGGTATTTATGAAACAATGAATGTATCCTGGGAACCTATATCATTTCCACAAGGCTGGAAATTGTATCTGGGTGAAGAGATAAAAAAGGCAGTGGGTATTCCTGTAATATCAGCTGCAGTGATTAGAGAAGCAGCCTATGCGGATAGGATAATAGGAGAAGGTCGTACTGATTTTGTAGGATCTGCAAGACTTCATTTCGCAGATCCTCAGTGGTCAAATAAGGCAAAAGAAAATAGGGATCATGAATCCAGGTTGTGTATATCCTGCCTTCACTGCATAGAAAGCCTACTTGTGGGAATGGAGACAGGAAGCCCTGTAGAATGTAGTGTGAATATACAGGCAGGGAGAGAATTTAAGTATGGCAATATTAATAAAAATGGAGATGGAAGAACGGTAGTTATTTTAGGAGCTGGTCCTTCAGGGCTTGAAGCTGCAAGGGTGTTAGCCGAAAGGAAGTTTAGACCTATAGTATTTGAAAAAAGCTCCCAAATAGGAGGACAATTACTTCTTGCTAGTAAACCGCCCAAAAAAGAGAAGATATTATGGCTTATTAATTATCTTCAAGTACAGGCTAATAAACTGGGTATTGAAATAAGACTTAATAAAATGCCTACTGTTGATGAGATTAGAGAATTAAATCCTTATGCAGTATTTGTGGCAGAAGGCTCAAGTTCTATTATACCTAAAGCCATAAGTGGCATTGATGGAGAAAATGTATTTACGGCTGGGGAAATATTATCGGGAAATGTAAAGATCCATAACAAGAAAGTAGCAGTCATAGGCTCTGGTATGACGGGTTTGGAGACAGCAGAATTTTTGGAATCAAAAGATAATGATGTAAGCATATTTGAAATGAGTGATAACATAGGTGCAGATGTGTTTTTTCAAAATTTATCAGATATTCAGGGAAGACTAAACAATTATAAAACTCAAATGTATACAAAGCATAAATTAATAAGCATCAAAAATCATAAAGTTATATTTGAAATACTTCCTGGTGGAGTAATAAAAGAATATAGTTTTGATTATATAGTAATATCTTTAGGAAGAAAACCAAATACAGAATTCTTAGATGAACTAAAAGCAAATTTTGACAAAGTAAAAGTAATAGGAGATGCCAACAAACCTGGCAGAATAAGAAATGCTATGGAAACAGGATTTGAGAACGCATATAATCTTTAAGATCGTTTAATTTTTAATTTAGTATATTTTTGGTGGTTTTTATTATTGTTTTTTTAGTTTTAAACCATATTCACATATCAAGACTAATCCTAAAATATATCAAGTGAATTATTAGGTTCAGGTGGAGTTTAATCATGAGGAATACTTTTTTTCATCTGAACCTTATTAACAGTATTCTTAGTGCCTTTAGCACTTAGAATACGTTATCCTTTAGGGGAAGAATTTATCCAGGGGCGCAGCAGTGTTATCCCCACTTTGATAGAAAAGCAGAGAACCAAAATTTTTAATTTTGTGTGAATCGCTTTCACAGAGTGCGATGGGTGTATTAGCTAATTACCGCCTTCGAATAAAATAGTTGGTATTTATTATATTACTATAATATATTTTAGGATTATATTTTAAGGAGTGTTTATGCAGAACTTAACAATTTTAGGATTTTCATTGTATGATATATTATTTTACATTGCTATATATGGGTTTTTAGGATGGTGTCTTGAAGTAGTTTATTCAGCAGTTAATACAGGGGGATTTATAAATAGAGGATTTCTAAATGGACCTATTTGTCCTATATATGGTTTTGGCTCTGTAATAGTAATAGTTTGTTTTACTCCATTTAAAAATAATTTACTTTTACTGTTTTTGGGCTCTGTTTTTGTAACTTCGTTACTTGAGTACATAACAGGTTTTATACTTGAGAAAGTATTTTATAATAAATGGTGGGATTATTCAAATATGCCCTTTAATATTAATGGCTATATATGTTTAAAGTTTTCCCTTGCCTGGGGTGCTGCATGTATTTTTCTCATTAAAGTTTTTCATCCTATGATTTCAAGTATTGTTGGATTGATTCCGTATTTCTTAGGTAATGTTTTTCTTGTAATTATTATAAGTTTATTTATTGTTGATTTAGTAACTTCAATTAACACTGTATTAAAACTTAATATAAGATTAGAAAAGATTCAGAAAATATGTGCAAAAATAAAAGAGAAATCAAATGCCCTAGGGGAGGACATATCGGAAGAGGCACTTGAATTTAAGAAAAAGTATGAAAATTTTTCAAAGGAAACAATTGAACTTAAGAGAAGATATATAAATCTCATGAAGAAAAGTAATAGATTCTATATAAGGCTTATTAAGGCATTTCCTCATGTTAAATCTACTAAATATTTTGACGCTCTTGAAGTTTTAAAAAGAAGTGTAATATATAAGAAAAAAGGTAAAGAGTAGTACTCACTTTTTTAGAAAGCTATTTATATAATATTCAACATATGACAAATAATTAGGTGTCTTTTACAAAAATATTTAAAAATAGACTCAATTATTTAAAAAATAAACATAGTTTTAAAATATATGGAAAATCATGCAAAACTATGTTATAATTTTAGAACAATACCTAATCCCAAAATTATTGTATATATTTAAAATAAGTACCATTATGTCAGGTGCTTATTTTTTATTTTACTAAAATGTTGTTAGATAAAATGTTGAGGATAATATGGATGAACTATTTTTGTCATGAAATCAAGTGCGGCATTAAAGATTTAATGGCAAATTTTTTTTCAGTATACATATTGAAATGGGTGGGATAATAATATTTGATAGGAAAAGGATTATAATATTGTTTTTTATGTTTATTGTATGTATTGTTAAAAAAGAAAAAATAGTATATACTGATGTATATACAGCGAGTGAATGAATCTTATATTTAAATGTTCTCAATTGTATTAAGGCTAACTACACAATTTACTCAATTAATATGTATAAAATATCAATTCAGAGGTGTAAACAATGGATGATTTGTTTTTGGTAAATGAAATAAACAGACTAAAAATAGAAAGAGATGCCTGTATACTGGCACATAATTATCAACTTCCAGAAGTCCAGGATATAGCAGATATTGTGGGAGACTCCCTTGCACTTAGCAGGGCGGCCGCAAAGACTACAAATAAAGTTATAGTTTTCTGCGGAGTGAAATTTATGGCAGAAAGTGCAAAAATTTTATCTCCCGATAAAGTAGTTTTACTTCCTTCAAAATATGCAGGGTGTCCTCTGGCAGACTCTATAACTAAGGAACAGCTGGAAATAGAAAAAAGAAAATATCCTGAGGCTGAGGTTATATGCTATGTAAATTCTTCAGCTGAAGTTAAGGCGGTAAGTGATGTAAGCTGTACGTCTTCTAATGCAGTTAAAGTGGTAGAAAATGCAAAATCTCGTCAGGTGTTATTTGTACCAGATGAAAATCTTGCAGGATATGTAGCAGAACAAGTTGCTGACAAGGAAATTATACCTTGGGCAGGGCATTGTATTACTCATGCTAGGATAACAATGGATGATGTTATTAAAGCTAAAGAGGATCACCCTGAGGCTGAAATGCTGGTACATCCTGAAGTTTCTGAAGAAATAAGAGAAAATTCAGATTTTGTAGGAAGTACTTCCGCTATAATCAATTATGCAAAAAATTCTGATGGTAAGGAATTTATTATAGGTACTGAGATAGGTGTATTGCACAAGATGAAGAAAGATAATCCTGAAAAACAGTTTTATTTACTTAGCCCAAGGCTTGTGTGCGAAAATATGAAGATGACAAGGCTTGTAGATGTGTATAATTCTTTAATGAATATGCAGCATGAAATTTTTGTTCCTGAAGATGTAAGAACAAAAGCCCTAGGTTCTCTTGAAAAAATGATACGTATTGAATAAATTTATATAAGGTAGGGATATAAATTGAGAAGATATTTAGTTGATTATAATGAAGATTTTGTTACGGATGAAAATTTTGATGTAGCTATAATTGGAGCAGGAATAGCAGGATTATATACAGCATTAATGCTGCCTCAAGATTTAAAAATAGTAATTTTAAGCAAGAGGGATATGCACGACTGTGATTCTTATTTAGCCCAAGGAGGAATTGCGGCTAGTATAAGAAATGATAACAGAGAACTTCATATAAAAGATACCATAAATGCAGGATGCTATGTAAACAATTTAGATGCTGTTAATGTACTTATAAGTGAATCACAGGAGGCAATTGATAGTTTAGTTAAGCTTGGTGTAAATTTTGATAAGGACTCAGAGGGGAATTTTTATAGATCTCTTGAGGGGAACCACTCTTATCCGAGAATTCTTCACGTAAATGGAGATTCCACAGGAAAGGGAATAATGGACACACTTATAGAACATGTTGAGAATGCTTCAAATATAAAAGTTATAACTGATATTTTTGCCATAGATATTGTTGATAATGATAAAAAATATGAGGGTATAACTGCCTATTATAATAACAAATTCTTTTATTTTAAAACTAAATTTTGCGTGGTAGCATCAGGAGGAATTGGACAATTGTTCTCGAAGACTACAAATGCAGATGTGCTCACGGGAGATGGCGTTGCCATGGCACTTAGAGCTGGTGTAAATTTGGAAAATATGGAGTATATACAGTTTCACCCAACTGCTTTTTATTCTAAAACTGTTAAGGATAAGTTATTCTTAATATCAGAAGCGGTAAGAGGGGAAGGTGCCGTACTTAGAAATGCAGATAAAAAAAGATTTATGGATGAATATGATAAGAGAATGGAGCTGGCACCTAGAGATATTGTAGCAAGAGCTATTAAGGATCAGATGGATAAAACTAATTCTGATTATGTTTACTTAGATGTAACTATGTATGATAAAAATTTTCTAAAAAATCGGTTTAATACAATTTACTCTGAGTGTAGAAATAATGGTATAGAAATGAATAAAGATTATATTCCTGTAACTCCTGCAGCACATTATTTTATGGGAGGAATTAAAGTAGATTTATATGGCAGAACCAGTGTTGAAAATTTTTATGCTGTGGGAGAGTGTGCTTGTACGGGAGTTCATGGAGCCAATCGACTTGCTAGTAACTCTCTTATGGAAGCATTAGTCTTTGGTAAAAGAACTGCCGTAGATATTTCTAATAAGATAAAGCAGTATGAGTATCTTCACTGTGAAGATACTAATGAAATAAATATAAAAACTAAGCTTAACATTGAAAGCATAGAAATTAATTTTTCTGCATTAAGGGAAAATTTAAAAAAGTTAATGGAAGATAATGCTGGTATAATTAGAAGTGTTGGTAAGCTTAATAGTGTATTAAATTATATAAACGATGTATTGTCAAAAATAGAAAATTATAATTTTGATGATATTTATTCCATAGAAGTTTATAATATGTATCAAGTGTCTGCTGCTATCATTACATCAATTTTAAATAGCAAGACTTCTATAGGAAGTAATTATGTAGAAGAATATTCTAAACGCAGCTTAGTGCAGCAAGTTTGAGGTGATAGAATTTTGAATTATTTGATAGTTGATAAACTAATTAAAAATGGTCTTATAGAAGATATAAATTATGGAGATGTTACTACTGATAATTTATTTGATGGTAGTGAAATCTCAAATGGGAAATTTATTGCAAAGGAACAGGGAGTTATAGCTGGAATTGATGTGGCAGAGAGAGTATTCCAAATTTTAGACAGTAATATAATATTTAAAAAGTGCCTAAAAGATGGACATGTGGTAAAGAGTGGGGATATTATTGCCCATATAGAAGGTAGTTCTAAAAGTATATTAAAAGGTGAAAGAGTTGCCTTGAATATATTACAGAGAATGAGTGGAATTGCTACTAAAACTTTTAATATAGTTCAGCTTGTAAAGGATTATGATGTGAAAATAGTAGATACAAGAAAAACTTTACCAGGATACAGAATTTTAGATAAATATTCTGTAAAGCTGGGTGGTGGATATAATCATAGATTAAATTTATCAGATTTTGTAATGATTAAGGATAATCATATAAAAGCAGCAGGTTCTATAAAGGTGGCTGTAGAAAGAATAAAGAGTAAAATTCCTTTTACTACCAAAATTGAGGTGGAAGTAGAAAATTTTGAACAGCTTGAAGAGGCACTTCATGCAGAAGTAGATGTAATTATGCTGGATAATATGGATATAGATCACATGAAAAAGGCAGTAGAGATTGTAAATAAGAAAGTTATTTTAGAGGCTTCAGGAAATGTAAATGAAAATACTGTAGCAGATATTGCAGCTACTGGAGTGGATATAATATCTATGGGAAGTCTTACTCATTCTGTAAAGGCATTGGATATAAGCTTAAAGTTCCAGTAATATTTATTAATGCAAACCACATAAACTTTATATTATAAATATAGGGCTAAGGATAAATTCCAAATAATTTATTCTTAGCCCTATTCAAATGTCTAGATATTCTCCAAAATTGAAATTTTAGTATAAAAGTTAAATTCACTATCATATAATTAGTTTTGTAACATATAAATTTTTCTCTTTTTTTAGGTCAAGAAATCCATTATCTCCGAGTAGAAGCGGCCTTGTCAAGTCATTTATATTAACCTGAATAACTTTGCAGGAACGTTGATTATTTAGCATGACATTTTCACCTATAAAGTAATTTATAACATGATTCAAAAACATATTGCAATATGCATGATCAAACTTCTCAAGACTCTCATCTTGAATAACCTTTAAAGCTTCGAAGGGACCATTGATTTTTTTAGAGTAGGTATCAGAGCTAACTCTGTCAAATAAATCCGCAATAGCTATTATTTTAGCAAATTTATGAATTTTACCCTCCTTAATACCTAATGGATATCCTGACCCATTTATTCTCTCGTGATGCATTAGTATGCCGCATGCTACAGAATTATCTAAGTAAGAGATTTCCTTAACAAATCTGTAACCAATCACAGGATGGGTTTTAAAAATTTTATATTCTTCAGAAGTAAGACGGGTGTTCTTATTTAATATGTTTTTATCCAGTTTGATTTTGCCAAAATCATGTAATATGGCAGAGTAGGTTAAAAGATTTATTTCTCTTTCGTCAAGTCCTAACCATTTCCCCAGTATAAAGCTAATGGCTGCCACATTTACACTATGCTTATAGACATTATTTTTTACATTGCCATGAAAGAGGATGTTTCTAATAACTAGTCCAGTTGAGTTAAATTCTTCTTGTATTTTTTTTGAGAAAGTTCTTATTTCATCTATTTCGTGAACTTTTAAGTTAGATATTCTATCAAATATATCCTCTAGATTGGAAGAAAATTCATTGAATGTATTTTCAATTTCTTCTACACTTTTAATTTTCAAAGTCAAAAGTTCATTATCATAGCTTCCTTCCAAGTAAACTTCTACGCTATCTATAATATAGTTGCGTTTTAGCTGAGTTAGTGCTGATTCTGTAATGGCAATATCTTTAGCTAAGAGAACTCTATCTTCAAAAATTATATCTTTTGCCAGTACCATTCCTGGCTTTAATTCATTAATTTGTAGTAACTTCTTTTTCCATAACACATATTTCACCTCATTACAATTAATTACATTGACAATATATAAAACTCTACGCATTTTATCGTATTGTTTTAATATTTCTATATATATTATGAGAAAAATTAGCTATTGTTTTTAAAGAAAAATTTATTTATATTGAAGTTTATATTCAAATTAATAAAAATGTGGTCATGTATAGGGCAGAATAGAACCAATATAGCTCATCTGCTTCTGCAGATGAGCTATATTAATTTTAATATTATTTTTTATTCTAATACTCCTATATCTGATAGTTTTAGGTGTTTATTATGATCCAGAGCCCAGCTGATTGACCATTCGCTTTGGAATATTAGAATATGTCTTCCTCTTAGATCCTTTACTTTTCTGGTATCGCTTGTTAAAATTAAATTTTCTAGGTTTACTTGGGAATGCTCTATCCATCTTATAAATTTGTAAGGTAATATTTCTATTTTTATATCTGTATTATACTCACTTTTCATCCTGTATTCTAATACCTCTAATTGAAGTACTCCAACTACTCCTATAATAATTTCTTCTATGCCTATATTTAGTTCCTTAAACACTTGGATAGCACCTTCTTGGGAGATTTCACTAACACCTTTTATGAATTGTTTTCTTTTCATAGTATCTACAGTTTTAACTCTTGCAAAATGTTCAGGTGCAAAGGTAGGAATACTTTCAAATTTAAATTTTTTATTTGGGGAACACAAAGTATCTCCTATACTATAAATACCTGGATCGAATACACCTATTATATCGCCAGCATAGGCTTCTTCAATAATTTCTCTATCCTGGGCTAAAAATTGTTGTGGCTGGGAAAGTCTAACTTTATTTTCTCCCTGGATATGATATACTTCCATTCCCTTTTTAAATTTACCGGAACATATTCTCATAAATGCAATTCTGTCTCTATGAGCTGGGTTCATATTGGCCTGTATTTTAAATACAAAGGCTGAGAATTTAGAGTCAAAGGGCTCTATTTCTCCTATGTCTGATTGTCTGGGTAGAGGTGGTGTAGTTAAATTTAAAAATTCCTTTAGAAATGGTTCTACTGCAAAATTAGTTAAGGCACTGCCAAAAAATACAGGTGTAAGAGAGCCTTCTCCCACTTTTCCTAAATCGAATTCATCACCAGCCACATCTAAAAGTTCTATATCTTCTTGAAGCTTTTGATGTAAAGCTTCTCCCAGCAGGTCTTTAAATGCGGTATCTTCAACATTTCCTTCTATGGATTCCACTGTTGTTTGACCGTGATTACCACCATCAAATATTTCTATTAAATTTTTTTTTCTGTCATATACACCTTTAAAGTCTTTTCCTGAACCTATAGGCCAGTTCATAGGATAAGACTTTATGCCTAAAACATCTTCTAGATCTTCCATTAATTCAAAAGGATCTTTACTTTCTCTATCCATTTTATTTATAAATGTGAATATAGGAATTCCTCTTAAACTACACACATTAAAAAGTTTTTTGGTCTGCGCTTCTACTCCTTTTGCTGCATCTATTACCATTACAGCGCTATCTGCCGCCATTAAGGTTCTGTATGTATCTTCACTAAAGTCTTGGTGACCTGGTGTATCTAATATATTTATACAATAGTTATTATAGTTAAATTGCATTACTGATGAGGTTACAGAAATACCTCTTTGCTTTTCTATATCCATCCAATCCGATACAGCATGTTTAGATGCCCTTCTGGCTTTAACTGAGCCTGCAAGCCTTATAGCACCCCCATATAACAGTAATTTTTCAGTAAGAGTTGTTTTGCCTGCATCAGGATGAGAGATTATTGCAAATGTTCGTCTTCTTTCTATCTCTTTTTTTAAGTCTGTCACTGCCTTTTCGCTCCTTCTTTTATTGGTTTCATCACTGATTTTAACTTTATTATATATTAATGTCAACTTATGCTTATTATCAACTTAAAGGCTGAATTTCAATGGTTGTATACTACTTTGGGATTGAATCATGTAATGTACTATTGAAGTAGTAGTATATCCAGCTGTGGGGAGGTTTGAAGAAGTTAAGCTGTTATGAATGTAGATATTAAATGCATTGAGGATATTTCTGAGAAACTGGATAAGTAATTCTAAGGTTTAGATGGAGAAAAAGCATTGCTTATGGGAAAACTCCAATCTAAACCTTAGAATCACTTTATATGTTAAATTTTAACCTTTATATAATTCGTCAAACATTCCTCTGAAAAAAGGCTTGGTTTTTTCAGTTCTGTGGATATTACGAATGCCGTTAATTACTATTACTGTAGGGGTTGTATCGCTTTTTACTTCTTCAACTTTGAATTCAACCATACACATTGCAGAATTATTCTCCATAGGTTCTCTTATTACTTTAGCACTTCCGCGTATTCCTAGTGCTGTATCTTCTTTTTCTGTAATTGTTATAAATGCTTTTGAATTATGTTTAATATTTGCTACAGTTTTATGTATTTTCATTAAAGCTAATCTGATAGTTGTGTTATCGGGTGCAAACATTAGATGTACAGGCATAGCATGAGGAAAACCTTCATCCGTAACTGTTGATAACACAGCTGTAGTCAACTCTTTATTAAACAAGTCTATAGCGTTTTCAGGAAGGGTATTGCCTAAAATTTTACTCATTTTTAATCATCCTTTCGTATATATATAATGATATTTACATATTACTTGCATATAAATAATTTGTCAATTATACTGTAAGTATTTCTTGTAGTATTTAAAGTTATAAATCATTTTATTTATAATTTTAGATTAATTCATGGTATCCAGGTAAAAGTTATTTATCTCATATGTAGTTTGGTTATTTTTGTAATAGAACATATCCATAGGTTTTTTAAAGAGTATTTTAACTTTATCTAATATAAAATCTACTATTTTTACAGTAATATAACCTAGTATCATTCCTGCAATAACATCCAGTATCCAGTGAATTTCTAAGTATAGAGTGGAGTATATTATGCTAAGGCAGAAAAAACCAAATATAAATTTAAATAATTTATTCTTTTCTCTAAGTGCCAATAAAAACATAGCAAAAGATATAGATGTATGCATGGATGGAAAACAATTAAGGGTAATTCCTGCAGCGGCATTAGGATTTAAATGTCTAGCCAGTCCATCAGGCTGTTTAAGTACATACCATACTTCTTGAAGATGAAAAGTAAGATAAAATGGAGTTATTAGAAATATTTGTAGAATATGTGCTGACAGGGCATATCTTACCATCTTCTTTAAATCTTTTATAATAGCAGATCTGTATAATGCAAATAGTACAGGTAATACAAATCCATTATTGTATACCATTCTAAAAAACCAGGTTAAAGTTTCGGATTTATAAATTCTTGCAAAATTACCGTCATTAAAAGGTATATTAGCAAATATAGGATTTAAGTTTATCACTATATGTCTATTTATTTGCCATCTAAGCATCTTTCCCCAAAAATTGTAACCGTGCTTATTTATGTAAAATATAATCATAAAAAATAAAACACATAATATTAAAAATGGAATTAGCCTTACATCCTTTCGTATATCAGAATAGGCAGAAAAACATATTAAGGTTAATGCGAACATGTATATATCATTAGTTGAATTAATAGGTGAATAATAAGCAATATGTAAAGATTTGTTTAAGAAATACAAGCCTATAAGTATAAAATAGTAATTTTCTATAAAAAATAATAATTTTGAAAATTTACCTTCATATACATTCAATGTGTTTTTTTCTATAAATTTATACATGAAGTATACCTCCCCCTTGCGTACACAATAAATTATATCACTAGTAAAAGGGTAAGTATATGAGAATATTTAAAAGTATAAAAATTTAAGCTCACTGAATTTTATATTAAAAGGGTCATGTATTACAGACCCTTTTTCTTAATAAATAATGTATCTATCATAAAAATGAAGGCGCATCCTAAAATTAGTATATTTATAAATATACCTCCCATTTTAAGTATTATACCTACAAAACAAAATATTAGTATAAGGCTGCATAGCCATTTGAAAAATGTCATATTAAGTCTCCTTAATAGTTTAATAGTCTATATTTTAAATATTATATAATATAGTATTGCCTTTAATTCATAAAGTTATTAAAATAAAAGTTACGTTAAAAATTGTATGGATACATTTTGATTTTTTTGTGAATAAAAATATAATAATATTAATTTGTAATTATAAAAGGGGGCATTGTAATAATGGAACAAAAAAAATTAGAACTTAATAATTTCAAAGTCAGAGATATGGTTCAAGTAGCACTTATGGCTGCAATAACTTATATTGCTACAGCTATAATTAATATACCTACCGGTGTTATATTCAAGGGTGTTGTACACCTTGGAGATAGTATGGTACTTTTAGGAGCTATATTACTTGGGAAAAAGAAAGGTTTTTTTTCTGCGGCTGTAGGAATGTGTTTATTTGACATTTTGTCACCATATGCTATCTGGGCGCCGTTTACATTTTTCATAAAAGGAATTATGGCCTGGACTGCTGCTACTATTGCTTACAGAAAAGGATATGATGGTGAAAAATTTTGGAATAATGTATTTGCGTTTGTTGCAGCATGTATTTGGATGGTAATAGCATATTATGCAGTTGGTGTGCTTATGATGCATTTTGTAACAAATATAAGTTTTTCTAAAGCAATTGTTTTATCTGCTGCAGAAATTCCGGGGAATATAGCTCAAAGTCTTGTGGGTATAGCTATAGCGCTGCCTTTGAGTAAAATATTAAAAACAAAAAAATTGATTTAGGTAATCTAGGATGGATAAGAAGTTATTGTTAAACAGGCCTAAATAATAAATTAGGAGGGATAAACACCCTCCTAAGATTATTATCTGGTTCTCATTCTATTTTTTTCAGCTTTTCTTTTTTTTCTGCATTCTACGCATCTTACAGGATCATTTTCAAATCCTTTTTCTTTATAAAATGCTTGCTCACCCTCTGTAAATACAAATTCTTTTCCGCAGTCTTTACATACAATTGTCTTGTCTGTCATAAAAAAACCTCCTTAAACCTAGGACTAATTTTATTCTTGATAATCTACCTCCAGGATTAAGGAGAATATAGTACCTTGAAAAAATTTGACCTAACATTATATAAAAATATTTATAGTTAGAGTAAAACTCTATGCTAATTATACCATATTGTAATAAAAAAACAATGTTTTACAAAAATATTGTTTTCCCAATAGGTTGATATAACTGGGTGAAAAGGTGGTGGGAATTTTTGGTGTTTACATAATAATATGTTTCAAAATAAATAATCAATTATCATGTTAACTTATCTTAAGCCACCTTAAATAAAAGCTCATTAAAAATATATTAAATAATAACAATAGGGCATAATTAAATTAACTTTTATAGAGTATAATTAATTATATGTAGTATATTAAATATTTTTATAATTAAGTATAATTAAAAGCATATGGACATATAAAATAAAATTGAGGTTGTTTTTATGGATACTAAGAAATTTCTTAATTTATTAAAAAAGATAGAAGGACCTAAACTGGATTTTAAACAATGTATAAATGTTGACAATGACAGTGGAAGAAAGGAATTAGCCAAGGATGTATGTGCTATAGCTAATTCTAGAGGGGGAAGAGGCTATCTTATAATAGGAGTTGAAGATAAAACTAAAAGAATATTGGGCATAGGTAAAACAAACTTCAATGAAGAGAAAATACAGCAAATAATAAGTTCCAGAATAGATCCTCCAATACCAATTTCTTTAGAAATTTTAGATTATGAGGACAAAAAAATAGCTATTATAAGCATATATGATGGTCCTCAAAAACCTTATCAGATGAGAGATAATGGTGCCTTTTATATAAGAAGGGGCTCCACAAATGATACTATGCGTAAGCAAGAAATAATTTCTGCACTTCAAGAAAATCTAAACATAAGTATAGAGTTATGTCCCATACCACATAGTAATTTAAATTGTATAGATATAGATATTGTAGATAAATATTTTTTATTTCAAGGGATAAAAGTTACAAGTGAAAATAAATTAGAATTAATGGAAAGTGCTTCGATAATATGTATGGATAAAGACTCAGGAAAATATATGGCAACTTTAGGAGGACTATTAATCTTTTCTAAAAATAATAATGTATACATACCTCATAATATGATAAAAATAATTAATAAGGTGAATAAAAATTTTAAACAAGTTAATATAATTCAGGGAGATCTTATATCAATAATGGATAAAGCGGAAGATATTATAAAAAAAATCATAACCGTAAAATCTTATCCTGTAGAGTCGGTAAATGAGGGAATAAGGGATGCAGTAATATATAGGGATTATTCTGATTTTTATAGGGGGATAGAAGTTATTATAAATCTTAATAGCATTATAGTAGCAGGTCCAGGTATTTTGATAGATAGAAAAAATTCATACTATACAAAAAGAAACATGTGGATATATGAAAGAATAATTGCATTAGATACAAAAAAAAGGCTTATAGGAACTTCTGGAGGATTTAATAAAATACAAAAGGAATTTAAAAATAAAGGGAAAGTTAAATTCATAAATTCTGTAAAAAATAACGATTTTAAAATTATCTATCCTGGAATTAAGAAGTTTAAATAGAGAAAATTCGTCTTGAAAATAATGTAAAAATATGTAATAATATTTTTGTAAAAGTTCTATATTTATATGTTGAAAAAATATTCTGAACATTATATAATTTAGATATAATCTAATTATGAGAATGGCACCTAAGTATTAAATTAAAGGGGTGGTAAAAATGATTCATGTATTCTGTAGTAAAAGAGGTTCAGGGAAGACCAAAGAGTTGATTAATTTGGCTAATGAAAAAGCAATGATAGGAAGGGGGCATATTGTATATATAGATGATGATAAGGGACCACTATGCCAATTGAACAGGGAAGTTAGATTTATAGTAACAAGTGATTTTAAATTAAGAAAAATGGAAAGTTTTTATGGTTTTTTGTGTGGCATACTTTCAAAAGATTATGATATTGATACAATTTTTGTTGATGGATTACTCAATATTATAGATGAAAATCTTGAAAATGTGTCACATTTGTTTTATGCTATTGAAAAATTAGCAGAGGAATATAACGTAAATTTCTATATAAGTGTAAATGAAGAAGAAGAAAAAGTGCCTGAATTTATTATGAAGTATATGGCAGCGTAGTTAATAGTTCAATAATTAATGACTGCGTTATTAATTAGAAAACAATTATGATTTTTTTATATACTAAGACTGGAAACCTTTCCAGTCTTAAAAATTTTAATTGACATATATTTGGCAGGGTGAAATTTCACTAAAAGTAATTAAATATTGATAAAAACAGCGTTTAAATATATACTATAAGTTATAACAACTGTGCTAATTATTTGAAAGGTAGGGATTCAGGTTGGCTAATGTTTATGACATATTATTAGAACGTGGTTACATAAAACAAATTACCCATGAGGATGAAGTAAGGGAGCTATTAGGAAAAGAAAAGATAACATTTTATATAGGATTTGATCCTACAGCAGATAGTCTACATGTAGGACATTTTTTACAGATGATGGTTATGTCTTATATGCAAAAAGCTGGACATAAACCTATAGCATTGCTTGGTGGAGGTACCGCAATGGTTGGAGATCCTACAGGAAAGACTGATATGAGAAAGATGTTATCCAGAGAACAAATACAGCATAATGCCGATTGTTTTAAAGAACAGTTTTCCAGATTTATAGATTTTGAAGATGGAAAGGCAATAATGGCAAATAATGCAGATTGGCTGATGAATTTAAATTATGTTGAATTTCTAAGAGAAATAGGAGTACATTTTTCTGTAAATAAAATGCTTGGGGCAGAGTGTTTTAAGCAAAGACTTGAAAGAGGATTAACTTTTCTTGAGTTTAATTACATGTTAATGCAAGGATATGATTTTTTGCAGTTAAATAGAGAATATGGGTGTACATTTCAAATGGGTGGGGATGACCAGTGGGCAAACATAATAGCAGGAGTGAATTTAATTAGAAAGAAAGAAAGAAAACCTGCTTTTGGAATGACTTTTACACTTTTGACTAAAAGTGATGGCAAAAAAATGGGAAAAACGGAAGGTGGAGCTATATGGCTAGATAAGGAAAAGACATCTCCATATGACTTTTATCAATATTGGAGGAATGTGGATGATGCAGACGTAGAAAAATGCCTGTCACTTTTAACTTTTCTCCCAATGGATGAGGTAAAGAGGTTGTCATCCCTTTCAGGGGAAAAAATAAATGAAGCTAAAAAAGCACTTGCTTATGAAGTCACCAAAATTATACATGGACAGGAAGAAGCTGAAAAGGCCAAAGAAGCTGCTGATGCCTTATTTTCTGGAGGGGAAAATTTAAATAGTGTACCAACAATAGAAATGGATGAAAGTCATCTAGGATGTTCTATAGTTGAACTGCTGGTTAACATGCATGTGGTACCATCCAAGAGTGAGGCAAGAAGACTTATAAAGCAAAATGGACTTACTGTGAATGGTGAAAAAATAAATGATTCAAATTTAATAGTTACAAAAGCTCATTTTAAAGATGGAGAAATGATTATAAGAAGAGGAAAGAAGAATTATAATAGAATTATGATTAAATAAGGTATATGAAAATAAACTGATATATTTTTAGATTATTTCTTTAAAGTTACCTGGATGTGTAAAATTTGTAGGGGCTGTTTTTATAGATTTGCAAGGATATAAAAACAGCTTTATGATTTGAACTGTATAATTTTAAATATGATATTTCCACATTATTATAGCATCTTCTTTATTATCTGAATAGTAAGCCTTTCTTATACCACACTCTATAAATCCATATTTTTTATAAAGGTTTTGAGCTACTATATTTGATTTTCTAACTTCTAATGTCATACTATTTATAAGTTCAATTTTAGAGATTTCTACAAGTGCTTCAAGTAGCAAATTTCCTACACCTATTCCTCTATATTTAGGATGAACGGCTATAGTTGTTATATGTCCCTCGTCCAATATAGTCCACATGCCGGCATAGCCAATTACTATTCCAAATTTTTTAGCTACCACATATTTAGCAAGAGTATTGCTTTCGATTTCTCTTTTAAAATATTCACTGCTCCATGATGTGGTAAAGCATAGATTATCTATTTCCAGCACACTATCAATATGTTCTGGTTTTAGAGAAGATATTTCTATATCATTCATTTTTACAAAGCTCCAATTTTTTTTCATATTCTCTTTCTGCCTGGGATTTTCTTAAGTAAAAAGGAGCAAAATCATATATGTTATCTTTTGTACCTGAACTTAAAAGATTTAGGCCTAATTCTCCCAGTGAAGAAGCTTTTACTACATTCAAGCTTATAGGTGCGAAACTAAGGTTTTTTATTTTTGAAGCTAGCTTATCTTTAAATTTTGGAACAGCATCTCCTACAAAGCACACAGGTTGGTTATATTTATTTAGCAATTCAATCAGATTGTCAACAGATATAACCATATAGTCACTAATATTATTTAGATTTCCATGGACAAATTTATAAAGTGAAGTGTATACATTTTCTCTTAGTGCGTCTAATATGGGACATATAATACCTGGAGTGTAGCATAAATTATAAGCCAAAGCGTCTAGGGAGGAAACTCCTATAAAAGGTTTGCCAGTGCCTTGACTTAGTCCTTTAATTATAGCCGTCCCAATTCTCAGTCCGGTAAAAGAACCAGGACCTTTAGAGACTACAAATCCATCCAGTGAATTAATATCCATATTTAAGTTTTTTAAAAGGGTATCTATTATGGGCATAAGAACTGTTGAGTGCTGTTTCTTACAGTTAAAAGTAATTTCCCCTAATAGTTTGTAATTATCTAATATAGCACAAGTTGCTGATTCAGTAGAAGAATCTAAACTTAATATTTTCATGTTTTTATTTTAACTCCTTTATATAATCATATCTATTACCATAATATTTTATTATTATTTTTCTACAATTTGGGTTTTTATCTGATAATTTATAAATACTTATGTATATATGTTCTTTAGGTATTAGTTCATCAATATAATTAGCCCATTCTATAATATTTACAGCATTGCTGTAAATATACTCATCAAATCCTATAGACAGTAATTCATCTACATCATTAACCCTATATACGTCAAAATGATGGAGTTTTAGTCTACCTGTATATTCATTTACTATTGTGAAAGTAGGACTTGTTATGGGTTCTATTATATCAAGTCCCTTTGCTATTCCTTTAGTAAAATAGGTTTTTCCAGTACCTAAATCACCTGTAATGCAAATTATATCGCCTGGATTTAATAGGTTACCTAATTTTTCACCTAACTTTATGGTATCTTCAACGCTATTTAAAGTAAATTCCATATTAACTCACCTCAAAATATTTCATATAAAATATAAAATGTTAAATAATTGTATGGTTGTCGGCAACAGCTATATATTGATCATAAGAATTTAGATTTAAAGAAAATATGGTTTCCTTTAAATGTTTCAATGCCATGCCGCATATGAAACCTCCGGATACCATTTCATCCATCATTTTGAATACACTTTCGGTGTTTAAACTTTTCCTGTAAGGTCTATTTTCTGTAAGTGCCTGATATATATCACACACTGCCATGATTCGGGATTCTTCTGATAAATCATTAGCGTTTAAACCTCGTGGATATCCCTGGCCATTTAGTTTCTCATGGTGATTTGATGCCCATTCACTTATATTAGGTATATCTCCTATTTTATCTAAGATAATTTTAGTATAATAAGCATGAGATTTTATTATACCAAATTCCTGTGAAGTTAATGAACCATTTTTATCTAGTATGCGAAGTGGAATGGCAAGTTTACCGATATCATGCAGTAATCCTGCAATTTTCATTTCACAGCATTTTTCATCCCCATATCCAATGAACTTTGAAACTGTATAAGCCAGGTTTGCTATGCCTTTAGAGTGAATTGCAGTAAATTTGCTTTTATTATCTATTATGTTGGCAAATATCTTGGATATTTGTTCAAATTCTTTTATATCCATAAATATATTCAATTTAGGCTGAATTTTATCTAATATAAACTCAGCGAAAGATATGTTTTCAATATTAAGCCAGAAAGTATCCCTAGAAGCATTTTTTAAAAAAGCATTTACAATTGTTTCGGAGAAGATTTTATTGCAGTTATTCTTAACCCATTTTATAATATCAGCTCTTTGGCTAAAATTAGATATTTTTTCATCGTACAGTAATTCTACTAAATCAGAGATTCTTATTATTTGACTTTCTATGGGTATATTATCTTTTTTCAGGAGCATAGGACCACTCCCATCAAAATTTTCATGATGATATAATATTATATTTGATAAATTATAAAAGTGGGGAAAAGCTCTAGTTATATTAGTACCGGTTTCACAATGGGCCTTTATGAATAGGTCAGCAGAATGACTTTTTCCAAGACAATTTGCTGCGCCTATATCGTGTAACAAGGATGATATATAGAGCTGTTTTTTACTTTTTTCATCCAAGTTTAAGTAATTGGAAATTTCTAGTGCTATATAGGTAGTTCTTAACGAATGATGCATGAATCTATGTTTAGAGTAATTCACATTGGTCACATCTTCAATTACAGGATTGCTGCCCAAATTATCATATTCAGAACTTGCCTGAGCTAAGTCTAGTGCTACTGACATAGCTCTTATGGTTTTATCCATACTAATTTTCATGGCTAAACCTCCCTTTAATAGTGGACATCTTCAATTTCAGATACCTTATGTTAATGCTTTATACCTAATTTTAACACAATAAAATAAACTGATAAACCATTATATTTTAAGTAAATGTAAAAAAATAAAGTAAATGAATGTTTGCATTGTTAAATTACATTATGTAAAATATATGTGTTATGAATTAATGTATAGTAAATATAAATATTATGTGGAAATTGTGTATTGTTTTGCATATGGAGGTGATAGGATTGAGAAAAGTATTAGTTTGGGGCATACTTTCTTCTATGTTATTTTTTACTGCATGTGGAAGTAACAAAAATTATAAAGATCCAACCAGTATTAATAAATTAGAAATAAGAAAAAATATAGAATTAAATATAGTAACTACAGATAAACTTTTGTATAATATGGTAAAGTCCATAGTAAAGGATAGACATATAGTAGAGTATATGTTTAATAATAGAGAAACTGAGGTGAATTTTAAATTTACTGAAGATAGTATAAACAATGTATCCAAGAAAGATTTGTTTTTTTACGTTGGGGCAGGTTTTGAGCCTTGGATAGATACTTTTGTGGATAAATTAAATAAAAATAAAGTTGGAGTTATAAATGTTTCCAGGGGTATAGGGCTATTATCCTATAATAAGGTAGTAAAATATAACGATACAGTTTTAAAAGATAATCCATATTATTTTACTAATGTGGACAATTACATAATAGCACTTATGAATATAAGAAATGCAGTCCAAGATAAGGATCCCAGAAGCAGGGATTTTTATGAGAAAAACTTTTCTGAGGTATTAAAAAATTTACAAGATTATAAACAAAAATTAAATTTAATAGATAATCAGTTAAGTAATTATAACTTTATTACAGTTGAAGATGAATTAAATTATTTTGTAAAGTATAATAATTTAAATCTTTTAGATGTAGGTTGTGGAGAGAACAACATAATTACATTGAATACATCTCAGCAAAAAAATTTAGAGCAAAAGTCAGATAATAATAATTTAATAATTCTTTATAATGATGATTCGGTGATCAAAAATAACGAAGAATTGATAAAAAAGTATAATATACCTGCTGTAAAGATAGAGGTTTATAATGGAGATTTTAGTTATGAAGAAACCCTTACTAATAATATCCATACATTAGAAAATATTTGTAAAACTAATAAATCTGGAACATAAAATGTTAATTTTAGTTTACATCCAGGATGGTGGTAGTGATTATCCCCCACCTTGAAGAATATGGGGGTGTCAGCCAGTATGTGGTATTTCATTTGGTTAAGTATGAATTTTTATTTTTTTAAGAAAATTTAATTTAGTAGTTTGTGTTACAATTCCAGTAAAAATAAGTATACAGCCTATTAACATCTGGAAACTCATAACTTCATTTAAAAGGATTACTGCAAATATCCCCCCGAAGGCTGATTCTAAAGTTAATATAAGGGCTGTACTGGTAGAAGAGATATACTTTTGGGCAATATTTTGAACCAGAAAGGGTATTACTGTTGTAAAAATTGTTAAGTAAGCTATTGATTTTAACACTTTTAAATTTGGCTCAATACTAAAAGATTCAAAAATTCCCGTAAGTGTGATAAATAACAAGGATGTAATTGAAAACTGTATTATAGTTAAAATTATAGGATCTGAATCTTTATTAAAGTATTCAATTGCAATCATGTGACAGGCAAAGGAAAATGAACACAATATAGAAAGTAAGTCTCCTTTATTGATATAAAAAGAGCCATTTAAAGTAAGCAGTCCTATGCCAAATACTGCAAGTACTGCACCAAGAACCGAGTAAATATTAGGAGGGGCCTTATATATTATCCAACCCAAAAAGGGAACTATAAGTACATAGGCTCCTACTAAAAAGGACTGCTTTGACGCAGTTGTGTAAAATATTCCTATAACTAAAGTTAAGAATGCAAAAAAAAGAAATATTCCAATTAAGATTCCATGGAGTATATCTTTTTTTGTTATATTCTTCAGTTTATTGGGAAATAAGATAAATAAAAAAATTGTAGATATACCAAACCTTAAGCTCATTAATGTAAAAGGTTTTATATCATTTAAGATATCTTTTATAATTGCATAACTTGTCCCCCATAATAGAGCTACTAATCCTAAGGTAATTGAAGATATAATTGATTTTCTTTTATAATTCATAAGCTGTCTTCTCCTTTCTCAAAACTGTCTTTTTAAGTACTTTATATTAAGTATATATCTTTTATCCATAATTGTTAAGAAGAACTTATCCAGGTGTGCAGCAGGCTTACTTTCCACTTTGAATAAGATAGAAGTATTAATTAATTACTCTCCTTGGGATAAAAATACTATATATTTATGGTGCGGTATTATAAAAAATAGATTAAAAGTACATATTAATAAATATAGATATTATTATGTTGAAAGGAGCAGCATTTTTATGGGTAATTGTTTTGTGAAAAATTCTACGGGTATTTTAAAAAAAGTATTGCTTTGTCCTCCCAATCATATGAAGCTTCACCCTATTAATGTTATATCTGAAAATTGGATTAGGAAAGGTATTGGGCTAGATATAGATCGTTGTATTAAAGAACATGAGGAACTAATACAGGCATATAAAGAAAATGGTGTAGAAGTGGTTTTAATGGAGCCAGATGTAAGGCTAACTAATGAGGTGTTTGCAAGGGATTTTGGTGCCTGCATAAGGGAAGGGTATATCTTAGGAAATTTTAAAGAAGTAATTAGAAAAGGAGAAACAGAAGCTTATAGGATTAAGATGGAGGAACTTGGCATTCCGTGTATTGCTCAAGTTTCCAAGGGTTTTTTTGAAGGCGGAGATTTCTGGTTTCTGGATTACTGTACGCTGGCTATAGGGGTTATTGACAGAACTGATGAAACCGCCATAGAAGAAATTAAAGATCAGCTTAGTAAATTTGCATATAATATAATTCCCGTAAAATGTGAAGAGGATAATTTACATTTAGATATGTGTTTTAATATTGTAGAAGAAAAACTAGCGGTGATATGCAGAGAGGCTCTACCTGACAGCTTTATTAAAATATTGGAAGAAAAGAAATTTTCTTTAATTGATATTTCGCAAGAGGATGTGTTTAAACACTATGGTAACTTGCAATCTTTAGGTAATGGGAGAGTAATGTCACTTAAATCAAATAAAAAGGTTAACGAAAAATTAAAGTCCTATGGTATTAATGTAATAGGTTTGGATATTAGTGAAATACTTAAAAGTGGTGGGGGACCACATTGTATGACATTTCCTCTAATCAGAATATAATTGACAATTTAGGTACAAGATGTTTTGATTATATTGCTATTTTGGGTTTAGTGTTTTTTCATTTTGGGGTATATGGTGAAATGGTTAATTACATATGGACTTAAAATTTTGATACAAATAATTGAAATATAGTGAAAATGTAATGTATATTTTCACTATATTTCAGTAAATTTAATTGGTATTTAAGGTGCTTTAAATTAATTTCTGAAGCTGTGGATAGGAGCAGGGATCCTTCCGCCTCTTGATATAAAGGCTTCACTGGAAAATTTACTTACAGCCATTATTGGGGCTTTACCTAAAAGTCCGCCAAAATTAGCTTCATCTCCAACTTTTTTACCATAAACGGGAATTAATCGTATGGCGGTTGTTTTGTTATTTATCATTCCAATAGCAGCTTCGTCTGCAATTATGGCAGATAAAGTTGATTCAGGAGTATCACCTGGTATTCCGATCATATCCAGTCCTACGGAACATACACAAGTCATGGCCTCTAATTTTTCAAGGTTAAGGGAACCTACATTTACTGCATTTATCATTCCTTCATCTTCACTTACAGGTATAAATGCACCACTTAGACCTCCTACCTGAGAAGCAGCCATTATACCACCTTTTTTTACAGCATCATTTAGAAGTGCTAATGCTGCAGTAGTTCCTGGACATCCGCAGCTTTCAAGTCCCATTTCCTCTAGAACTCTGGCCACACTATCTCCTACAGCAGGGGTAGGTGCTAAAGATAAATCTACTATGCCAAAAGGAACTTTTAGTCTCCTTGAGGCCTCTCCAGCCACCAGTTGACCCATTCTGGTTATTTTGAAGGCAGTATTTTTTATTGTTTCCGCTACTACATTAAAGTCTTCTCCTTTTACTTCTTCTAGTGCACATTTTACAACACCAGGGCCGCTGACTCCTACATTTATTATGGAGTCAGCTTCTCCTATTCCGTGAAATGCTCCTGCCATGAAGGGATTATCTTCAACAGCATTTGAAAATACTACCAGTTTGGCGCAGCCTATACTTTCATTTTTTCTTGTAAGATAGGCAGTTTTCTTTATTATCCTTCCCATGTCCTTTACGGCGTCCATATTTATTCCTGATTTTGTGGTGCCTACATTTACAGAGGAACATACTTTTTCAGTAACGGATAGTGATTCTGGAATGGATTCAATTAATATTTTATCACCTTTGGAGTAACCTTTGTGTACAAGGCATGAGAAACCACCTATAAAATCAATACCCAGTGTTTTGGTAGCTTTATCTAAAATTTTTGCATATTCTACATAATCTATATCAGAACTTGCTTGAGCAATAAGAGAAATAGGAGTTACAGATATTCTTTTATGTATTATTGGTATACCGTATTCCACTTCAATTTCTTGTGCAGTTTTAACTAGATTTTCAGCATGTTTAGTTATTTTGTCGTAGATTTTTGTGCGTGCATTTTTACCATCACTATCTATGCAGTCTAAAAGGGATATTCCCATGGTAATGGTTCTTATATCTAGATTCTCTCTATGGATCATATTTATTGTTTCTAGTATGTTTTTAGTATTGATCATTTTATTCAACTCCTCAGTTTAAATCTCATGCATGGAAGTAAATATATCTTCTCGTTGAATTTTGATAACTACACCAATTTCATCTGCCTTACTTTCAAGGGAAGCTTTTAATTTAATAAAATCTAATTTCATTTCTGATAAATCTACAAGCATTACCATAGTAAAATAATCTTCTATAAGAGTTTGATTGATGTCTAAAATATTTATATTATTTTCATACAATATAGATGTCACATTATAAATAATACCAGTTTTATCTTTACCAATTACAGTTATGAATGCCTTCATTTTATATTCACGTCTCCTTTTTATATTATACAGGTATTTAGTGTGCTCTCCTGCTAGAGCATATTATTATACTAAAATAAATTATAGGTTTAGTCAAAAATTTTAAATATTAATTTATTTTATACTATTTAAGAAAAATAAAATGAGACTAAAAATAAAATTAGTCTCTGGAAAACAAAGTTTTAAGTATACAGCTGCAAAAAATACTAATTGCTAACTTAAAACATGAAATCCCCTGTCCTTTTTACCTGAGAGTTTCACCAAAATTTTGGCTTTCCCCTTCGGCGCCCATAAAGAGTCTCTCCAGAGGTTCGTCCAATAACGGTTTACAAATTTAATCCCATTACCTTCATCCGTCCGTATTAAATTACTAAAATGATTATAACATGTTTAAAGATTCAATTCAAATTAATTTGGTATAGAAATTGTGAATGTACTATAGAGCTATGGTGTATAATGTTAATTATTATTTTTAAAATATAGTTAGATAAGGAGTGAAATGGTATATGGAAAATTTAGCGGGTAAAATAGCAATAGTTACCGGGGCCTCTAGAGGTATAGGCAGAAGTATTGCAGTAAATTTAGCCAGATGTGGTGCTGTTGTAGTAATAAATTATATTCAAAACAAAAAAGAAGCTTTTAAAACTTTAAATATGATAAAAGGAGCAGGTTCTACAGGAATAATTTTGCAGGGTGATGTTAGTTTATATAGTAGTGCCCAAAAAATAGTAGAAAGCACCATAGAGAGTATGGGTAAAATAGATATATTGGTAAATAATGCAGGGATCTCACAAATAGGACTTTTTGTAGATATGAAGGAGGATGAATGGGACAATATAATAAACATTAATTTTAAAGGGGTACTTAACTGTACTCATTGTGTGTTAAAACATATGGTTCCTAAAAAAGCAGGTTCTATAATAAATATATCCTCCATGTGGGGAAATGTGGGAGCATCCTGTGAGGCAATTTATTCTGCATCTAAAGGAGCTGTAAATCTTTTTACTAGATCCATTTCCAAGGAAATGGGACCCTCTAATATAAGGATAAATGCCGTTGCACCTGGAGTTATTGATACGGAAATGAATTCATGGCTAAAAGAGGAAGAAAAAAAAAGCCTAATGGAAGAGATACCTATAGGCAGATTTGGAAAAGGTGATGACATAGGAAAAATTGTATGCTTTTTAGCAGGAGAGTCATCCAGATATATAACAGGACAGATAATAACTGTAGATGGAGGTATGATTTAAATAGTGTAGAATGGCAATTTCCATAAAGTAATATTTAGATTAAACGATAAATAAAATAGGTTATAGGTGTTTATTTTAAAAATTAAAATATTGTAGGATGAAAATTATGTATAAAATTATAATGTTGGATGATACGGCTTATGTAAGATATAGAGTAAAAGACATCTTGAAAAATATAGGCATGGAGGTATGTGAGTCAGCAACTTCTTTTGATTTTTTTAATAAATTATATGATAATAAAAAAGAATTAAATTTAATAATATTGGAAGTAGGGCTTAGTAGTGAAGATGGTTTTAGTGTACTGAGAAAGATAAAGGGAAGAAATTTCAATATGCCTGTAATGATACTTACTAAATTAAGTACGAGAAGTTCCTTTATAAGGTGTATAAAAGAAGGAACTTCGGATTATATATTAAAACCTTTTAATAATAAAATGTTAATTGATAGAGTATCTAAACTTGTAATACCTCATGGAAATAAAAATGCATCAGAAGAAATAATATACTTAAATTTTCAGCAATATATTGTTAGACAGATTGTTAAATCTAAGGCTGAAAATAAGAAATTTTCAATTATTATGGTAAGCTTAATAAAAGAACATTTTACAGAGCTAGGTGCAAAGATAGATGTTAGAGATACCTATCTTATTTTAATAGATTTACTTTACAATCAATTGAAAACTATGTTTAAAGTACCGGATTTATTTGAGAAATATGGATTATCAACTTTTATAGGGGTAATTCCTCACTGCGATAAGGAAAAGGTTCTTTTGATTATAAATAATATGAAAGCAATTTATGCCAGATTAAAAGCTGTAGATAAAAAATATAGTGAATATACTCTTCAATTTAGTTTTGTAATATTTCCTGAGGATGGACAGGATAAACAACAATTACTTGATAAATTGACTGTTAAAATGAAGTTAGAAATGATTAAGAGTTAATAAAAAAAGAATCCCTATTTAATAAAATTAAGGAGATTCTTTTTATATAAAAATAGCATTATATTTTTATATAGTCGGAATGGACATATCCAATTGTGGAACCTACCTGTACTTTATACCATCGTCCATCAGTACTTAAAATTGTAACCTTACTTCCATTGGTCAGGGTAGTAAGAACACGGCCTGTCCAAGGATTATTCCTTAAATTTAATACTGAAGAACTATTACTTAAACTTACAGTTCCAGTTTTACTGCTGCTTGCTGTTTGAGTTGAGGCTGTATTTGCAGCTACGGTTGAGGATGTATTTTGAGTTTGTGAAGTGCTTATGTAACTAGAATATACGTATCCTGTGCTTCCATTTACAGTTACCTTGTACCAACCACCATTAGATCCTATAATATTTACGGCAGTTCCGCTGGCAATAGATCCTATTATAGCACCTTGAGGTGAGTTTCTTAGATTTAAGGTAGAAGAAGCACTACTTAGTTTAACATATCCTGAACTTGGTGAAGTACTGTTTCCAGAATTTTGTGTTGATGAATTAGAAGAAAGTTGTTGAGTGGCATTGTTAGTGGTACTGGAACTATTTCCCATACTTATATAATCAGAACTAACATATCCATAAGATGAATTTAATTTAATTTTATACCAATTTCCAACAGTCCCTACTACTTGAACTGTGTCTCCTTTTTTTAAATATCCTAATATTGAAAAAGAGGTACCGGCCCCATTTCTTATATTTAGAACTGAACTGGTATTTGAAATATTTACCATTCCGCTTTCATAACTACCGCTGCTGACGGGCTGATACGTATTTGTAGATGTAGAAGAACTGTTATTTTGAGTAGAACCAGAAGATGTGGTACCTTCACCTACATATATATATCCCTTAAGATATAAATTTCCTCTATTTTTTATAGCTTCTTTTGAAATAGTTTTTACGTTTCCATCGTAACTTCCTCTTACACTAAAATTTCCTTCATTAAAATATATAGTATCTCCATCTACTTCTTCTACAAAACCTACATGACCATAACCTACAGAGCCACCACCCCATACAATTATAGAATTTGCCTTTGGTTCCGAACCATAAGGATATACGTTGTCTTGTGCATTGGCATACCACCAATCCACTGCATTACCATAAAATTCTGAAGGAAGTGCAATTCCAAGCTTTTCAAGAACCCTTCCATATGTAAACCAAGTACATTGACCTGTATACCCACACTTAGCAAATATATTTCCTACAGCAGTATATGCACTGCTTTGTATATTGGGTAAATCACTGACAGCATGTACAGTATTTATCATATTTTTACTGCTCATTATAGCCGTTGAAATAAAGAAAGCAAACACTAACTTTTTAGATTTATTCATCTTGCGTACCCCCCTGAAAAAACATAATATAATATAAATTAAAATATAATTTAAAATATATTTTAATACAGTATCTAAACTCCAAATAATTATCGTATATTAATAAAAATTATTTAATATAATTATACTATTTTTTAAAAATTATTCCATACTTAAATTGTATTTTTTATTCATATTTCATATAGAATTAACAAGTGCAGTTCAGTAAATATAAGAATTTTGAAATTACTGTTGACATAGAAATGAAAACTGATATAATTAAGAACAAATAGATTAATATATCACTTTACAGGGCTAAATTAAGTTGCCTGTAAGTAGTTTAGGTAAGCTTATTTTTTATAAAATTACCTACAGTCGCATGTTTATGGGGGTTATGTGCAATGGAAAATATCATCAGAAGGGAAAGAGAAGCAATAATAAATAATTCATATTACTTTAACTTTACTTTTAGCTGGGGCTATTTTTATTTTAGCGCTGGTTATGTTTGCTTCCCTAAAAAATTTAAATTCCTTTCTAATGAGTAGGATAATTATAAAATGCATGATTAAAGAGATTTTCATATATAAAGATGTATTTAGTTAATTCAAACAAGGCTCATTAGAGCCTTGTTTTTTATTTAGAAATAACTTCTAAAGCTAGCATAGAAGTTATCCTATAATTTTAAAATATTAAAAAATTTAAGGAGGAACTGAGATGATAGTAATTATGAGTCCAAAAACACCAGCAGAAGAGGTAGTTATCTTGAAACAAAAAATTGAGGCAGAAAACAATGTGTCTGTAAATGTAATACAAGGGAAAGAATATTGTATACTAGGACTTATTGGAGATACTACAAAAGTTGATGCAAGTAAAATAAGAGCTAATGAATTTGTAGAAAATATAGAGAAAGTTCAACAGCCTTATAAATTGGTAAACAGATTATTCCATCCTGAGAATACCATAATTCAAGTAAAAGACGCTTCTATAGGAGGAAAGGAATTAGCTGTTATAGCAGGACCATGTTCTGTAGAAACTGAAGAACAAATTGTAGAGATTGCAAAGGATGTAAAGAAAAGCGGTGCCAAGTTTTTGAGGGGAGGGGCTTTTAAGCCTAGAACATCACCATATAGTTTTCAAGGGCTTGGTACTAGGGGATTAGATCTGTTAAAAATAGCAAGGCAGGAAACAGGGCTTCCTATAGTTACAGAGATTATGTCTGAGGATATGATAGATAAATTTGTGGAAGATGTGGATGTAATACAAGTGGGTGCAAGGAATATGCAAAATTTTGAACTTTTAAAGGAATTGGGTAAAACTAGAAAACCAATTCTTTTGAAGAGAGGACTCTCTGCAACTATTGAAGAACTTTTAATGTCTGCAGAATATATAATGTCTGAAGGAAATGAAAATGTAATACTTTGTGAGAGGGGAATAAGAACTTTTGAAACTTATACCAGAAATACTTTGGATTTAAGTGCTATTCCTGTTATAAAAAAATTAAGCCACCTGCCTGTAATAGTTGATCCAAGTCATGCAGCAGGACTTTGGTGGATGGTAGAACCACTTGCTAAGGCATCTGTGGCAGTAGGTGCAGATGGGCTTATGATAGAGGTTCATAATGATCCAGCTAATGCAAAATGTGATGGACAACAATCTATAAAACCAAAAGTATTCCAAAATCTTATGGAAGATATAAATAAAATTACAAATGTGAAAACCGATATATCATGTGATATTGTAAAGTTGTAAAAATATACACTAAAGATTGAAGGAGGAATATAAGTGGAAGATTGTGACTTTAATATTAATATAGCTGTTGTAGGGGTGGGACTTATTGGAGGTTCTTATGCTATGGCACTTAGAGATTTGAAACCTAAATGCATAATTGGGATAGATAAAGATAAGAGTGCCTTAAAAAGTGCCTTGGATAGTGGTATTATTGATAGAGCTTATGAAAAAGGTGGAGATTTCCTAAAAGAAATAGACATGGTTATAATAGCCCTTTATCCTAAAGATACAATTAAATTTGTAAAAGATAATCTAAAATATTTTAAAAAAGGAACACTTATAACGGATACTTCAGGTATAAAGGAGAATATAGTAGATACCATAAATTTGTTTTTGCCTGAATATTTGGAATTTGTTCCTGGACATCCTATGGCAGGTAGGGAGGCTGGGGGTATAAAATGGGCCTCTAAAGATATCTTTAAAGGGGCCAATTATATAATAACTCCCAGTGAAAAAAATACTTCTTGGGGACTTAAGAAAATAGATAAAATGGCAAGAAGTATGGGCTGTAGTAATGTTACCTATGTAAGTCCAGAGGAACACGACAGGATAGTTACTTTTACAAGTCATCTTCCACATGTTATAGCTGTATCCATTATGAATTCCCATGAAGAAAATTATAAAGATAATATAGAACTATTTACAGGGGGAAGTTTTAAAGATGCTACCAGAGTAGCACAAATTAATTCTAAATTGTGGACTGAATTATTTATTATGAACTCAGATAAACTGGTAGATGAAATAGAAAATTTTCAAAGGAGTATGGATGTATTAAAAAAAGCTATAATGTGTAAGGATATAAATACCATAGAATATATTTTTGAAAATGGTATGTCAAAAAGAAAAGAATTAGTTAAAGGATAGTGATTTGTATGAAGACTATTGATATTAATGTTAAAGAAAAGAATTATAAAATTTATATAAAAAAGGGACTTTTAAGTTCCATAGGAGAAAAATTAAAATCTATTTATGAAGGTAAAAATACAGTAATAATTACGGATAATAATGTAGAGAAGTTATATATGGAAATACTGAAGAAATCTCTTTTAGACAGTGGATTTATAGTGAAAGTTATATCTATAGAACCTGGGGAAAAAAGTAAAAATCTAAACATACTGGAAAAGGTGTATGGGGAACTATGTAACCTTAAGATAAGGAGAAAAGATACAATAATTTCTCTAGGAGGTGGAGTAGTTGGAGATTTAGCGGGTTTTGCTGCTTCTACTTATTTAAGAGGCATAAATTATATTCAGGTACCTACCTCCCTTCTGGCCCAGGTAGATAGCAGTATAGGGGGAAAAGTGGCTGTAGATTTACCTTGGGGTAAGAATTTGGTGGGAAGTTTTTATCATCCAGATGCTGTATTTATAGATCCTGATGTACTTTTATCTTTAAGCCATAAATTTTTTAGTGATGGAATGGCGGAAGTTATAAAATACGGATTTATAAAGGATAAAAGTATTTTAGAGCATTTAGATTTATGTGCAGATAAGGATGAAGTTTTGAATTGCATTGAGGATATAATATATAAATGCTGTAATATAAAAAAGCAATTGGTGGAAAGAGATGAAAGAGATTTAGGGGAAAGGATGATGTTGAATTTTGGTCATACACTGGGACACGGTATAGAAAAATACTATAATTATGGAGAGTACAGTCATGGAGAAGCTGTTGCCATGGGCATGGCGTATATAACAAAGAGAACTGAAGAAATGAATATGACCAGAAAGGGAACTTATGATTATATAAAGCATATCTTAAAAAAATATGAACTTCCCATAGATATGCCAGATATAGATAAACAAATCCTTGTAGATTCTATAGCTCTTGATAAAAAGTCTTCAGGGAATAAAATAAATCTTATAACTATAGAGGAAGCAGGAAAATGTAAAATTATGAAGATAGAATTATCTAAAGTATATAGTTTTTTATTTTCTGAAAATGGTCAAAATAATATATAAATTAATTTTTATGTATCTTAATAAAAATAAATGGAAAAAGGGGACAATCGATGAAATATGTATCAATAAATCCAGGTAAATTAGGTGGGCAGATAAAGGTTCCACCTTCAAAAAGTGTATGTCACAGAGCTTTAATATGTGCTTCTTTATGCAGTGGCATAAGCAATATAGGCAATGTGGATTTCTCCGAGGATATAGAAGCTACGTGCGGTGCTTTAGAAAGTTTAGGTGTGGACATAAAAAAGGGTAAAAATTATTTAACTGTAAAAGGAAATCCTAATTTGTATGTAAGAAAGTCTAGTGTGCATTGTTTCCAGTCCGGCTCTACATTAAGATTTTTAATACCTCTTGCAGCAACTTTAGATGAGGAAATAACTTTTACTGGGGAGGGAAAATTAGTAGAAAGACCTTTAAACCCATACTATAATATATTTGACAGTCAAAAAATTAGTTATAAAAACTCCAACGGGAAATTACCTTTGACCGTAAGCGGAAAATTAAATCCAGGTAATTATAAAGTGAGCGGAAACATAAGCTCTCAATTTATAACAGGACTTCTTTTTGCTCTCCCTCTTTTAGAAGGAGATTCAAAGATAGAAATAACTACAGAATTGGAATCTAAATCTTATGTGGATATTACCGTTGATGTGTTAGAAAAATTTGGAGTTTATGTAGATGGAAGCAGTTACAAAGAGTTTATAGTTCAAGGCAATCAAACTTATAAAGAAATAGATTGTAACATAGAGGGTGACTTTTCACAAGCGGCATTCTGGCTTGTTATGGGGGCCCTTGGAAATGGAATTACATGTAGGGGACTTGACATGGATTCACTTCAAGGTGATAGGGTTATAGTACATATATTAAAGGAAATGGGAGTAAAAATTGAAGAAAGAGAAGATAGTATAGAAGTTAAGCCTTCTAAGGTTTGCGGTACCGTTATTGATGTTTCTCAATGTCCGGATCTTGTACCTGTACTTGCAGCACTGGCATCTGTAAGCTGTGGTACCACTGAGATTATAAATGCAGCAAGACTTAGAATTAAGGAATCAGATAGGCTAAAGGCTATAACTTCCGAACTAAATAAAATTGGGGCAGATGTAATAGAAAAGGAAGATGGCCTGGTAATACACGGGAAAGAAAAACTTAAGGGCGGTAATGTTAGCAGCTGGAGGGATCATAGGATAGCCATGGCTTTAGCGGCAGTATCTTCAAGGTGTACAGAGCCTTTAATAATAAAAGAAGCTGAACATGTTAGAAAATCATATCCTGGCTTCTGGCAAGATTTTAGAAATTTAGGAGGTAAAATAGATGAGTGGAGTGTGGGGGAATAAAATAAAATTATCTATTTTTGGAGAATCCCATGGAAAGGCTATAGGGGTGGTTATAGACGGATTAAAACCCGGAATTGAGATTGACCTGGAATATATAAAAAATGAAATGAGAAGGAGAGCTCCAGGATCTAGTCCCCTTTCTACACCGAGAAAGGAATTAGATGAATTTGAAATTTTAAGTGGATATTTTAATGGCAAAACTACAGGAACACCACTTTCTGCAATTATATTAAATAAGAACACCCATTCTAAAGATTATGAAAAGACTGCCAGTCTTCTGAGGCCTGGGCATGCAGATTTTACAGGCAGGGTAAAGTACAGTGGGTTTAATGATTATAGAGGAGGGGGACATTTTTCAGGAAGGCTTACAGCACCACTGGTTTTTGCAGGTTCTATATGTAAAAAAATACTAGAAGATAAAGGAATATTAATTGGAAGTCACATAAAAAGCATAGGCACAGTTGAAGATGGAAGTTCCTTTGATCTTGTTTCTGTAAATAAAGATAGTCTTAAGATGCTCTCAAATAGTAGATTTCCTGTATTAGATGACACTTGCGGTAAAAAAATGGAAGAAAGTATTTTAAAGGTAAAAGAACAGGGGGATTCTATAGGAGGAGTTATAGAAACTGCAATAATAAACCTGTCTGCGGGTATAGGGGATCCTTTTTTTGATTCTGTGGAGAGTAATATTTCACATCTGTTGTTTTCTGTTCCTGCGGTTAAAGGAGTAGAATTTGGACAGGGTTTTAATATAACAACAATGAAAGGCTCTGAAGCCAATGATGAGTATTATATTTCAGAAACCAATATGATAAAAACTTATACAAATAATAATGGGGGGATTTTAGGGGGAATTACAAATGGCATGCCTGTTATATTTAGGACTGCTATAAAACCAACTCCCTCTATATCAAAAACTCAAAAAACCGTAGATATAGAAAAAACACAAAATACATCTCTAGAAATAAAGGGAAGACATGACCCCTGTATTGTACCTAGGGCTGTACCGGTTGTAGAAGCAGTGGCAGCTATAGGAATATTGAATTTAATGGAATATTAAAGCATCTTAAAATTATTTATGGAGGTAGTATTTTGGAAAACTTAGATTATTTAAGGAATAAAATAGATGAAATTGATAGTGAAATGATTAAATTGTTCCAGGAGAGAATGGATATAGTATGTAAAGTGGCAGAGTATAAAAAGAAAAATAAAATGGATGTATTAGATAAAAATCGAGAAGAAAATGTTATAAAAACTCAGCTTGAAAAACTTAAAAATAAATCCATAAAAAATGAGGCAGAAATTTTTTTAAGAGAAGTTATGAAAATAAGTAGAAGTTTACAAAAGAAAAATCTTCAAAATCCCTGCTGTACAAATGATGCGGCTTCAAATATAAAAAAAAATTCAAATGAATCATGTAAAGTAGGGTTTCAAGGGGTATTAGCCTCCTTTAGTTATGAGGCTCTAGTTGATTATTTTGGATATGAAGCCGAAGCTGTGAATTTTGAAACCTTTAAAGACGTTTTTGAAGCTTTAAATGATAAAAAAATAAATTATGGGGTACTTCCTATTGAAAATTCTTCTACAGGAGGTATTTTAGAAGTATATGATCTATTGAGAGATTATGGATTTTACATAGTAGGAGAGAAGTGTGTTAAGGTAAACCACAATTTGTTAGGGGTGAAAGGTTCTTCAATTGATGATATAAAAGAAGTCTATTCTCACAGTCAGGCATTTATGCAAAGTAATAAATTTCTAGAGGAATATAAAAAGTGGCGGCTTATACCTTATTTTAATACAGCTAGGAGTGCCAAATATATAAGTGGAGAAAATGATAAAAGTAAGGCAGCTATAGCAAGTAAAAAAGCAGCTGAACTTTATGGTCTTGATATATTAAGCCAAAATATAAATTATAATAGCAATAATTATACTAGGTTTATAATAATATGCAGGGATGAAGAATATAACGAGAAGCAAGATAAGATAAGTATAGTAATTACTTTGCCTCATGAACCTGGAAGTTTATATAATGTACTTAAATATTTTGAGAAAAACAACTTGAATATGACTAAGATAGAGTCTAGACCTATGATAGACAGATCGTGGCAGTACTTTTTTTATATTGATTTTTGTGGTAATATATTGGGAGAAAATACTAAAGAAGCATTAAAAGGAATAGAAAGTGAGAGTGTTTATTTTAAATTACTAGGTAATTATAAAGGTGATTGCATTATAGGATAAAAATAGTTTATTTAAATTAGGCGGTGTTTTAATGTGAGTAATTTTTATGGACTTATAGGCGAAAAATTAGGACATAGTTTTTCACCTATAATACATGATCTGATTTTAAAAAAAATAAGTGTAGATGGAAGATATAACCTGTTCGAAATAGAGGCACAGAATTTAAGCAAAGCGGTAGAAGCATTAAAAACCTTAGGTTGTAAAGGTGTGAATGTAACTATACCTTATAAGATTAAAATTATGGAGTATATGGATTACATATCTGAAGAGGCAGTGAAGATAGGCGCAGTAAACACTATAGCATTTGCTGATAACGGATTAAAAGCATATAATACAGATTATTATGGATTTGGAATGACTTTAAAAAAATATGGTATAAATGTATTGAATAAAAACATAATAATATTGGGAACGGGAGGAGCTTCTAAAGCAGTACTAAGATATATTGCAGATAAAGGGGCAAAGTCTATCACATATGTAAGTAGAAGGCCTGAAAGTGTATACAAAAATCATATTAATGTTATTTCTTATGAACAATTACAAGATATAAAAAATGGAGATATTATAATAAATTCTACGCCCTGTGGAATGTATCCTCATGTGGATAATTGTCCTGTAGATAGAGGAATTTTAAGTAAATTTAATACAGCAGTAGACTTAATATATAATCCCGAGGAAACTATGTTTTTAAAAACCGCAAAACAATTGGGACTTAATATTGCCAATGGATTATATATGTTGGTAGCACAGGCAGCAGCAGCTCAACAAATTTGGCAGGGAAGAGAAATATCCTTAAAAGTCGTAGATGAAATATATTATAAATTATTAGATATGTAGTAAAACATACAAAGCTTAAAATATTTTAAAAATTATAGTGAATTTTATGTTTTAAGGTTAAGGTGGGGATTTAATTTATGAAGAAGCAAATCAAAAATATAGTTATCATAGGTATGCCTGGCTGTGGGAAAACTACAATTGGAAAAATGGTGTCATCTAAGTTAAATAAAAAGTTTGTAGATTTAGATGATTATATAGAGCATAAGGAAAACTGCACTATTCCAGAAATTTTTCAAAGAGGGGAAGAATATTTTAGAAGTTTAGAATCCAAGGCGGCAGAAGAAGTTAGTTTGGAAGAGAATCTAGTTATATCTACTGGTGGTGGAGTGATAAAAAATAAGCAAAATATTATAAATCTTAAAAAAAATGGAGTTGTAATTTTTGTAGACAGACCTTTAAAAAATATAATTGGCGATGTAGATATATCAACCAGACCTCTTTTGAGAAATGGTACAGCAGAAATAGAAAAACTCTTCCAGGAGAGATATGGATTATATAATAGTTACTGTGATTTTTCAGTTTATAATATATGTGATATTGAAAAAACGGTAGATGATATAATTGAAATCTATAAAAATTGCGTGTAATTACATATAAAGGCTGATAGCAAATTATTTTGTTGGCAGCTTTTTTTATCATATTTTTTATGATACAAATAATATTATAATATATGATATTTTCACAACTGGTATAAGGGGGTAATGGCAAATAAGTTAAGTCTTTATCAGTTTAGCTTTTAAGCTAGGAGAGGATACTTATGGAAAAGTTAAAAATTATTTTAACTGAGATTGTAGTTATAGTTGTCATATTATTTATTATATGTGTAGCAGCCCTTGTAGATTTAAAATCAAAAGACTCTGTTTCAACTTCAAAAGTAATACGGGATATGTATTATAGTCTTCAACAAGAAAAAAAAGTAATAGATGATTTAGGAGATGATATAAAAAAAGGATCTAAAGAATTAAAAAATTTAAAGGATAATATGGATAATATAAAGTCAAGTGGGGGTTATGGGTGGAATGATGCAGTAATAAAATACAACAGCAAATTAAATGAATATAACACAAAGATGAATGAATATAGTGAAAAGGTAAAGACCTACAATAAAAGATACGAACAGTATGAAAAAATGAAACAAAAAAATGAAAATATAATACAATGGGTCAAAACTGTAATTGGAATAGATTAATAAAATAATAAAAAAGTGAAGTGATTAGGTATATGAAAGATAAAAGTAAATTTTTCCCTATTATATTTTTAATTTCTGGTATAATCATAATATTAACTGTGTCTGTATTATCTGTAAAGAAATATATTAAACAAAATGGAAATAGAAGTGTTTTGGAAGATAACATTTCAAATGAGAAATTAAAAAAAGATAGCAAAGAAAAGTTATTTTTTCAAAAACCTAAAGAGATTCCAGATAAAATATCAATAACAATATACAAAGGGAAAAAAATAATGGAACTTTACGGGGATAATCAATTAATGGGAAGATTTAAAATAGGACTTGGAAGAGCTCCGGAAGGTAAAAAAGAAAAAGAAGGAGACAATAAGACTCCAGAGGGAAGTTATTATGTATGTTATGTAAATTCTCAAACCAAATATAAGTATTTTTTAGGACTAAGTTATCCTAATATTGATGATGCCCAAAAAGCCCTAAATGAAAGTATTATAAATAAATCTACCTATGAAAAGATTAAAGCAGCTATAGAAAACAAAAAGCAGCCACCATGGAATACTCCCCTTGGGGGAGCTATAGGTATACATGGAGGCGGTGCAGAGTATAATTGGACTTATGGTTGCATTGCTTTATCAGATAGTGATATAGATATATTAAAACAATATGCTTCTATTAAAACTCCTGTAAAAATATATAAGTAACAAATATGTAAAGTTTTTTTATTTATCTATATAAATAAGAATATATATGGTAAAAAAGGCACAAAATATAAAATAAGAATATATATGAAAAGGGTGGTGCCTATGCTAAAGCATAAATTATATAGAATTTTATTTATATTTGTTTTATTTATATTATTTTTAAGCGGGGCATTTATAACTATGGAGTATAGAGCCAGATCTCTGGCTAAAGATGTGGGTGATTCTAGAAGCTACTACTTTATAATAGGTGAAAAAGAAACTATATACAAAATGGATGCAGTTACAAATCAAATTGTAAATAAAATTAAAGTAGAAGGTAAACCACAGGACATTAAAGTTTCACCAGATGGAAGTACATTATTGGTGACTGTACTAAATACTAAAGATGAAGATGACACAGGATATATTCTATTTTATAATGCGAAAAACAATAAACTTATAAAAAAAGTTCAAGTTGGAAAGCATCCTTCCAGAATTGCTGTTACTTCTGATAAAAAATATGTAATGATAACTAATACTGAAAGCAATAATATATCTGTAATTGATGCTGAAAATTACACAATACTTCAGTCCATATCTGTAGGAAGGGAACCAGAAGGGCTTTGTGTGTCAAAAAATGGTAATTACTCCTATGTAGCAAATACGGGAGAAGATACTATATCTGTAGTAGATATGAATACTTTTAAAAGTATAAAAAAAATAAGGGTTGGAAGGTACCCCGTGGATATTTTAATGAATAAAGATAGCGGAAATGTTATGGTAACTTTAAGTAAGGAGAAAGCTGTAGCTCTTGTAAATCCTCATACAGAAGATATTGAAAAAGTTGATTTACATAATAAGCCAGGAGCTATTTGTAACTAATTTTATAAAAATACTATGAAAAATTCCTGATAGAGTTTATAATATATATAAAATAGTAATAAAGCTTATAATAAAATTTAAACAAAGGTAGTGCCTTAAATGTTTAAATTTTATATTTTTATAAAATACCCACCCCACGGGGGTGGGGGGAGGTAGATGTGAATGAAGAGAAAAAGAAAGCATTTCAGGCATTAAAAACTTCAAAAGGTCAAATTGAAGGTATAATGAAAATGATAGAAAACGGCAGGTATTGTATTGATATATCAAATCAAATAATAGCTGCTCAGGCACTTTTGAAAAAAGCCAATTTACTTATACTAAAACAACATTTAAATCACTGTGTAAGAGATGCTTTTCTTAAAAATGCAGGAGAGGAAAAGGTAGAAGAAATAGTAAATTTGTTGGGAAAATTATTAGATAAGGATGGTTAGGGGGAATAATATGGAAGATAAGGTATTGAAAATAGAAGGAATGAGTTGCGCAGCTTGTGTAAGGGCGGTGGAAAGGGCTGTAAAAAAACTAGATGGAGTGGAAGAAGCCAGCGTGAATTTTGCTACTGAAAAATTGAATGTGAGTTTCCACCAATCTAAGATAACACTTTCAGATATAAAGACAGCCATAGAAAAAGCTGGCTATAAGGCCTTGGAGAATAGTGAAAGTTTAGATATGCACAAACAAAATAAAGAAAAAGAAATTGAAAAGTTAAAACAAAGATTTATATTGTCTGCTATATTTACAGTTCCTCTCCTTATTGTGGCCATGGGACCTATGATAGCTGAAAAGTTAAATACAATGCCACCTAGCATTATAGATCCTATGGTACATGAAAAATTATTTGCACTAATTCAGTTGTTTTTAGTATTACCGGTAATAATAATAGGCAGAAATTATTTTGTGGTAGGTTTTAAAGCTTTGTTTAAAAGAAATCCTAACATGGATTCTCTTATAGCCATAGGAACTTCTGCAGCGTTTTTATATAGTTCTTCTTCTGTGATTAGAATATTGTATAGTGGTAATTACTACCATTTATATTTTGAATCTGCAGGGGTTATACTTACACTTATAACCTTAGGTAAATACTTTGAAAGTATAGCCAAAGGAAAAACTTCTGAAGCTATAAAAAAGCTTATGAACCTTACACCTAAAACCGCCAATGTAATAAAAGATGGAGAAGAAGTGAAAATTGCAATTGATGAAGTGGAAGTGGGAGATATACTTGTAGTAAAACCAGGGGAAAAGATTGCAGTGGATGGTGAAGTTATAGAAGGGCTTACTTCTGTAGATGAATCTATGCTTACAGGAGAAAGTATACCAGTTGAAAAAACTGTTGGCAGTAAAGTTATTGGTGCTACTATAAATAAAAATGGTTCTATAAAATACAGGGCCGTTAAAGTGGGAAAAGATACTGTACTTTCTCGTATAATAAAGCTAGTTGAAGAAGCTCAAGGCTCAAAGGCGCCTATAGCAAAAATGGCAGATGTAATAGCAGGTTATTTTGTGCCAGTAGTTATAATATTGGCTTTAGTGTCTTCAGCGGGGTGGTATATTTCTGGGCAATCAGGAGTATTTGCAATAACTATATTTATATCTGTACTTGTAATAGCTTGCCCATGTGCTTTGGGATTAGCTACTCCTACGGCTATAATGGTAGGAACTGGTAAAGGGGCGGAATATGGGGTTCTTATAAAAAGTGGAGAAGCTTTAGAAGTTTCGCATAAGTTACAAACTATAGTTTTTGATAAAACAGGTACTATAACTGAGGGAAAACCTAAAGTTACAGATATAGTAGTATCAAAAGGTGTAGAAGAAAGGTATTTACTTCAAATAGCTGCTTCTGCAGAGAAATCTTCTGAGCACCCATTGGGAGAAGCCATAGTGAGAGAAGCTGAAGATAAAGATATTCAATTTTTAAAAGTAGATTCATTTATGGCTATACCAGGACAAGGTATTCAGGTGTCTATGGAAGATAATAAAATACTTTTAGGTAATAAAAAATTAATGAAAGAAAAAAATGTTTCTCTGGAAAATATGGAAGATTTATCACGAGCTCTGGCGGAGGAAGGTAAAACCTCTATGTATATAGCATTAGATCATAAATTAATAGGTATAATAGCTGTGGCGGATATAGTTAAAAAAAGTAGTAAAAAAGCTATAAAAAAACTTCGTTCTTTAGGGATAGAAGTGGTTATGATAACGGGAGACAATAAAAATACAGCTAAGGCTATAGCGAGCCAGACAGGAATTGATAAAGTACTTGCAGAAGTCCTACCACAGGACAAAGCTAATGAAATAAAAAAGCTTCAAGTGGGAAACAAAAAAGTTGCTATGGTAGGAGATGGAATAAATGATGCTCCAGCTCTAGCTCAAGCGGATATAGGTATAGCAATAGGTTCTGGAACAGATGTGGCCATGGAATCATCGGATATTATACTTATGAAAAGTGACTTGATAGATGTAGTTACTGCAATAGATTTAAGTAGGAAAACTATAAAGAATATAAAAGAAAATCTATTTTGGGCTTTTGCATATAATACTCTTGGCATACCAGTTGCCATGGGAGTACTTTTTATATTTGGCGGTCCGCTTTTAAATCCTATGATAGCAGCATTAGCTATGAGTTTTAGTTCAGTTTCAGTTCTTCTAAATGCACTTAGGCTGAAAAGATTTAGATTAAGCCTATGAACTTTAGATTCAGGGGGAGTTTCATCATATAAATAACCAGTAAGTATGCTAGTGTATTTCACTTGTTATTTATCTTCAGATATCTAAAATTAAAATAAAAGGAGCGTATAAACTATGTTATTTAAAGGAAAAATTAAAAAGATTATACATGTAGAAGGTATGGAATGCCAACATTGTGTTAATCATGTTAAATCAGCACTGGAATCCATAGAGGGAGTCTCAAATGTTAAAGTAGATTTAGGTAGTAAAACTGCTGTAATAAAATCTTCATCTGAAATTTCAGATTCTCATATACAACAAATTGTTAAAGAGGCAGGATATGAAGTGAAAGGTATAGAAAAGGCTTAATTTAATTGAGAATTTAGTAATTAAGATTTTATGTAACAAAGTGGAGAAAAGATTTTCTTCACTTTGTTACTTTAATTTGTTTAGGTATATAATATATATGAAATTACAATATAGGAGGCGGACCCATATGTTACAAGAATTATATAAATTACAAAATGGAACGGATATAAGAGGAATTGCAATTACAAATCTAGAAAAAGAAGTTACTTTAACAACTGAAAGAGTTAGGCACATAATCAGGGCATTTGTAAAATGGCTTAAAAATAAAAAAAGCATACAAAATGAGGAAATAAAGATTGCCATAGGTATGGATTCAAGACTATCTGGCCCTGAATTTAAAGAATGCATTTGTGATGAACTTCTGAATTTAGGGTGTTTTGTATATGATTGTGGACTCTGTACAACTCCTGCTATGTTTATGACTACTGTCATTGACAATTATAAGTGCCATGGGTCTATTATGATAACTGGCAGTCATCTGCCTTATTATTATAATGGATTAAAATTTTTCACTGAAGATGGTGGATGTGAGAAAGAAGATATAAAATACATATTAACTAATGCTGTGGAAAACTGTGATAATAATCTATGCAGTAAAGGACGTATTTCTAAGATAAATTTTATTGATGAGTATTCTAGAATATTAGTTGAAAAGATTAGACAGGGTATAAATTCAAAAGTAAATTATAACAAACCACTTTTAGGATTTAAAATTATTGTAGATGCAGGTAATGGAGCAGGAGGATTTTTTACAAATAAGGTTTTGGAACCATTAGGTGCAGAGACTAAAGGAAGTCAGTTTATAATTCCTGATGGCAGATTTCCAAACCATGTTCCAAATCCAGAAGCCAGGGAAGCTATGCATTCTGTTAAAAATGCAGTTATTGAAAATAAAGCTGATCTTGGTATAATATTTGATGCGGATGTGGATAGAGCAGGTATTGTAGATAGTAAAGGTAGGGAGATAAATAGAAATGCACTGATAGCTTTAATTTCTTCAATAGTTCTAGAAGAGCATCCAAACACTATTATAGTGACGGATTCGGTAACTTCTAATGGATTAAGCCAGTTCATTGAAAAGCTAGGTGGAAAACACCATAGATTTAAAAGAGGATATAGAAATGTAATAAATGAAGGAATGAGGCTAAACAATGAAAGTGAAAAGTGTTACTTGGCCATAGAAACTTCAGGACATGGGGCATTAAAAGAAAATTATTTCTTAGATGATGGAGCATATTTAATAGCTAAAATATTGATAAAAATGGCTAGGCTGAGCTCAGAAGGCAAGGGAATAGAGAACTTAATAGAGGATTTAAAAGTACCTTTTGAAAGCTTAGAATTTAGATTTAATATTTCAAACAGCAATTTTAAGGAGTATGGTTATGAAATATTGAACAATTTAAAATCTCATATAAAAGAAGCTGAAGGCTGGTCCATGGCCTCTAATAATTATGAAGGAGTTAGGGTAAATTGCTGCAGGGCAAATGGAGACGGATGGTTTTTACTCAGGTTATCTCTCCATGAACCTGTGCTGTGTCTGAATATTGAATGTGATTCTCAAGGTTCTTCAAATACAATTATAGATAGACTGAAGTCTTTTCTAATAAATTATAAAGAACTTGATAGTAAAAGTCTTAAAGAATCTTCAAATACAAAATAATCTTACCATCTTTGACTTGTTATTTAATTTAAGATACCTTAAAATAAAATTGTTTTATTATGTAGATATATGCTTATTAATTTATACATAATATACTATACATGCTAATAATGATATACTATAATATATTATAGTGTATCACTTTATCTATTGTAACTATAGAATTACTTCATATTTATAAATAAAAAAGGAGAAAATAAGAATGATTTTCTATGACGAGAATAATTTAGATATAATAGAAAAAGATCTAAGATATCTTAAATTATTATCTAAAGAATATTCTACAATATCTACTGCCAGCACGGAAATTATAAACCTTCAGGCTATATTAAATTTGCCTAAGGCTACTGAACATTTTATAAGTGATATTCATGGGGAGTATGAATCTTTTACCCATATGTTAAGAAATGCATCTGGAGTTATAAAGAGAAAAATAGATGATGTATTTGGAGATTCCCTCAGAGAAGAACAAAAAGCTGCCATGGCTACACTGGTATATTATCCAGAGAGAAAAATAGAGCTTATTAAAGAAAAAGAAGATAATTTAGAGGATTGGTATAGGATAACTTTATACCAACTAATTGAACTGTGTAGAGATGTATCAGCTAAGTACACCAGATCTAAAGTCAGAAAGGCCCTTCCGGAAGACTTTTCATATATAATAGAAGAACTGCTTAATAAACAGGATGGAACGGATAAACAAGCCTATTATAGCGGTATAATAAAGACTATAATAGAGATAGATAGAGCTCCTGAGGTTATTATAGCTATTTCAAATGTAATACAAAGGCTGGTGGTAGATAGGCTTCATATTATTGGAGATATATATGATAGAGGACCTGGTGCTGAAATTATAATGGATGCTCTTATGAAACATCATTCTGTAGATATCCAGTGGGGAAATCACGATGTACTTTGGATGGGGGCAGCCTCTGGTTGTGAAGCTTGTGTAGCTAATGTACTTAGGATATCATTAAGATATGCTAATCTAAATACTATTGAGGACGGATATGGAATAAATCTACTGCCACTTGCAACTTTTGCACTGGAATTTTATCAGGATGATCCTTGTGAGAGGTTTATTCCTAAAGCTTTAGATAAGGAAATAAGTGAAAATGAACTGTATTTATTGGCAAAAATGCATAAGGCTATAGCTATAATGCAATTTAAATTAGAAGGCCAAATAATAAAAAGACGGCCTGAATTTAAAATGGAAGACAGGCTTTTATTAGATAAAATAGATGTGGAAAAGTGGGAAATAAATATATATGGACATACGTATAAATTGAATGATACTAATTTTCCTACAATAGATTGGAATTCCCCGTATAAGCTTACAGCCAGGGAAGAAGAAATTATTGAAAAATTGACCAATTCTTTTGTAAATAGTGAAAAGCTTCAAAGACATATTAGATTTTTATATAGTAAGGGAAGTATGTATTTAATATATAATTCAAATCTTCTTTATCATGGATGTATACCTTTAAATGAAGACGGTAGTCTTAAGGAAGTTAAAATAGGAAAAATAAACTACAGCGGAAAAGAACTTTTGGATAGATATGATCGTGTAGCCAGAGATGCCTTTTTCTTTAAGTATAATACTTATAACAAGAAGTATGGTATGGATATGATGTGGTATATGTGGTGTGGAGAGGATTCCCCTGTATTTGGAAAGATAAGAATGACAACTTTTGAGAGATATTTTATTAGTGATAAAGCCTCACATTATGAACAAAAAAATTGTTACTATGAATATAGAGATAATGAAGAAGCTTGTAGAAATATATTAAAAGAATTTAATTTATCTCCAGATACTTCTCATATTATAAATGGTCATATTCCAGTAAAGACTAAAGAAGGGGAAAGTCCTATAAAGGCAAATGGAAGATTACTGGTAATAGATGGAGGGTTTTGTAAAGCATATCAACCTGAAACAGGTATTGCAGGATATACCCTTATATATAATTCCTATGGATTGTTACTTACCTCTCATGAACCTTTTTCTGCTATAAAGAATGCAATAGAAGAGGACAAGGACATATTATCGTCAACAGTAATTTTAGAACATGCGGCCAAAAGAAAGAGAGTAATGGATACGGATGTAGGGGCAAAAATCAGAAAACAGGTAGCTGATCTTGAAAAACTTTTAATTGCCTATAGAAAGGGATTAATTAAGGAAGATAATAATGAATTGAAATAGAGAGTTGTAAAGTATAACCTTATAGTTAGTGGTAAAATTATAGTTTCCTTTTTAGAAAGAATAATTTTACCACTTTTCATTTACAATAATTTACGTATTATAATAGTGAAGAAAATATCCTGCAAAAAGCTTCAAAGAACTTAATAAAAGGTGATAAGTTATCAAAATATTCCTGGGTAATTCTTTTGCTGTTTCGAATATCTTCAAAAAATAAATTTTCAAGTTCTTCTGTAGTTTCATCATCGTAAATCATTGCATTTATTTCATAATTCAATTCATAGCTTCTTATATCCATATTGGCAGTACCTATAGTACATACCTTACCATCTATAGAAGTTGTTTTGGAATGTATGAAGCAATTTTTATTATAAAAATAAACTTTGATACCATTTTTTACTAAATCCTCTAAATAAGTTCTGGAAGCATAATATGCCAGTATATGATCATATCTGCCTGGAAATATGATACGCACATCTACACCACTTAAAGAAGAAACTTTAAGTGCATTTAATATGCTTTCTGTAGGTACAAAATAAGGTGTAGTTATATAAACATGATCTTTTGCCATACTTATCATTTTTAAAACTGCCTGTTCAATGGCTGGAAATTCAGAATCAGGTCCGCTTTTTACAAGCTGCATTAACTTATTGCCTGTATCATTGTTTGACAGTTGGGGGAAAAATTCTTCAAAATTTCCATCATAAAAGAAATAGTCTTTATTGGCAGATTTTATTGTTGCAAAGTCATCTATAAAAACTGCCTGCAGCCCGAATACAAAGTCACCTTCTACCATTATGTGAGTATCACGCCAGTATCCATATTTACTATGTCCTATGTATTCATCTCCTATATTTATTCCTCCTACAAAACCTACCTTACCATCAATTACTACGGTTTTTCTGTGATTTCGATAGTTTATTTGAGTATTTATGTGTCTTAAAATTGGAGCCAAAAAATACGAATACTGAACTACATCTACTCCTGCTTCCTTTAAATCTTGTATATATTTTTTACCTAATCTTATACATCCCACCCTATCCAGTATAAGTCTTATACTTATACCATTTAAAGATTTCTTTATTAAAATATCTTTTATTTCATTTCCTATCTTATCGTTTTTAATTATAAAATATTCTATATGGATATGATGCTGTGCTTTTAAAAGTTCCTCCTTTAGGTATTTGAATTTTTCTACTCCATCTTTAAATATTTTTATAGAGTTATTTGTAAACAGAGGGGATTCGCTATTTTTAGAGAGAAGTTCAATTAAAGGAGTATAGGTGTTGTCTTTTATGTCTTTTATGGCCTCATATATTAGTTCCTCTATATTTATACTTGTTTCTTCATGAAGCTTATGTTTTTTCCAGTTACGGCCTAAAAATATATAGATTATTAAACCTAGAACCGGCAGCACTATAAAAACTGATAGCCATGCAATTGTTTTTTCAGGATTTTTTCTCTCTAAAATTATAACCGTTACAGATAACAGGGCATTCATAATAACTATAAAATAAAGAATATTTCTCATATTTTTAGCACCTCCCTTTTTCAAAATAAGACATTATATTGATTCTTATTTTATTCCTAATATCTTAAAAAATGTAATATATAACAGTGTCTAATAATAATATACACTATCAGTATAAAATTAATAGTAGTTTTAGTAAAATAGTAAATTTATAGATTGTTGGAAATAGAGTATTATTATAGAGTATATTTTTAGAAATAAATACTACAGAATACAAATTCAGGACAAATTTTTATAAAAATTTAAATAAAATTCATTATTTTTTATAAGTGTAATAGAGCAAAACCTGTGATATAATAATAATATAAATTATAATGAAAATCCAATAGAAATTGGGAGGGTAAAAATTGTTAAGATGCCAAATATGTGGAAAACCGGCAGACAAACATCATATAGTTTATAGAAGTCAGGGAGGATTAGATTTTCCTTTAAATTTTAAATATCTTTGTTCAGAGCATCACAGAGGAAAAAATGGACCTCATAAAAATAAAAAAATAGATTTAGAATATAAACTACAAATGCAGCAAAAGCTTGACACATTACTTTGTAAGAAGTTTTATACGCTGGATGAATTAGTTACCCTTCTTCAAATAAATAAAGGAATGTTAAAGAAACTTCTTAAGGATTATAAATTATATAAAGAAGGATATCAAAGTTTCGATATTATATATAAACTTATGGGCAACAAGAGATACACAGAATATATGATGGAAGAATACTATGATTTTATAGGTACAGGTAGCTTTTAAACAGTTCTTTGAAAATTCATTTCATAGGTTGTTATATTATCAAGGCGATTGGGTATAAATGGCATATAATCCATTGTTTTAAGGGGTCATTTATTATAAAAAGTGTGGTTAGCAGTATTATTGATAAAATTATCTCTCATAAGCACTTTATGTTAACTTAAATTTTACGACATGTAATAAAAGGGATAATGAATACAGGTCACTTTCTAAAAGATTAAGTTAGATAAGGGGGTTATTAACATGAAAGAGAACATACTTATGTTGTTAACACTAGAGGAAATAAGTAATATAACTAAAGGATTGAAACTTGCAATAGAGGCTGCCAGTAAGGATGAGGCAGATATTGATGAAGAATTGGAATATGATATAGAAGATGTACTTAGAAAATTACTTCAGGTAGAAGCTGAATGTTCCAGATAATACTAAAGGCTAGACCAATTAAATCTTTTTAATATCTACGGTTTATAGGTGTATTTTTAGCTGAATGATTGGTCTGGTAGTAAATTTTGAAGTATATATTTTATTTGTTATGATAGGTTAAAGAAAGTATTTAACTTTAAATATATAAAATTATAGAATATTAAGGAGTAGGAAAATATATGAATATAGCATTTTTTCTCACACCTAAAGAGGATGTAGTTTGTGAAACTCCAAATTCACCCGTGAGACAAGCACTAGAAAGAATGGAGAAACACAGGTATACAGCTATTCCACTTATTGATGACAGAGGTAAGTATGTGGGAACTCTCACAGAAGGAGATTTATTATGGAAGCTAAAAAATACTCCGGATTTTAATTTTAAAAATACAAGTAAAATATTATTAAAAGAAATCCCAAGGCATATGAATAATAAACCTGTCAGAATTAATTCTGATATGGAAGATTTAGTGTCTTTAGCTGTAAATCAAAATTTTGTTCCGGTAATAGATGATAATGATGTCTTTATAGGTATTATAAAGCGAAGCGATATAATAAATTATTGTTACAGGGAGTTGTTTAATAAAAATCATAATTTGATTGAAAATATGAAATGAAAATTTAAAATTAAGTCAGTAATATTTGTAAAATATTTATTGACAGTATAATATTTAGGTGATATCATATAAATAATTTAATTAGTAAATCCTTTGACGAGGAATAGTAGCTATAATTGTTAAATTCTAGAGAGTTGAGGAAGGTGGAATCTCAATATTTATAACATGTAGTGAATGGGCCTAAGAGGAGTAAATCGAAATTTATGTATGTAGAGAGTAGTGGTTAACGTTAGCCGTACGTTATAACGGATAGGACATGTTAGTGTCTGATAAAGAGGTGTTTTAAAAAGCACAATGTAGGTGGTACCGCGGGTAATACTCCGTCCTAGTTTTTAGGATGGAGTTTTTTTATTGAGTAAAATTCAAAGTGTAATTTGGTAAAAGCTTAACCTCTTTCTGTATTAGAAATTATTATATTTAGGAGGTGTTCCATTATGTTGTGAAAGCATTATGGTAACTATTATAAAAATAATTGCAATATTAAAAATAGTATTATTAATTTTAAGAAAACTGTATTTGAGATTATAATTTAAGGAGAGTGCTATTTATGAATTTAAAAAGAATGATTATAAATTCCATATTACTTGCTATAGGTGCCGTACTGCACCAGATCGTACCACCAATCATATTAGGAATGAAACCAGACATTTCACTGGCAATGCTTTTTGTAATACTTATATTTAATAGAGAATATAAGACTTGTCTTGCTGCAGGCATTGTAGCAGGTATTTTAGCTGCAGCAACTACTACTTTTCCAGGTGGGCAGTTTGCAAATTTAATAGACAAGTTCATAACTGTAAATATAATGTTTGTATTTTTGAAACCTTTTAGAGACAGAGTGAATAATCAGATAAATATTATAATAACTACTGCCCTTGGGACAATAGTAAGCGGATCTGCATTTTTAACAGTAGCGTTACTTACAGTGGGACTTGGTGCAGGCTTTAGTACAATGTTTCTAACAGTGGTTTTACCTGCGGCAGTTATAAATACCGTAGTAGGTGCAGTTTTATTTAATATTATAAATTTGGCTATAAAAAGGGGAGCTATTAAGGAAGTATAATTACAACTTTTTTACTAAGTCAATATAAAATATATTTTGTTCATAGCGTTAACTGTTCTAATATTAATTTTATAGAATATTAATTTTAAAATTGCATAAACTTTATTTACGCATAGTGAAAATGGCCGGGTGAATTTAACACCCGGTCTGATTTATTTGTAGGTAAGTATTGATTTAAACACATAAAAAATATATATTTATACATACAAATATCATTATGGTATAGGTACAAACTATATTATGGGAGGAGATATAATTATGCCTGAAAAATATTGGCCTGAAACAGTTATACTTTGGGGAGCTGGGGCTACCAAGGATTTAGGGCTTCATGCAACAAAGGAATTAATAAAACTAGTTTTGAATATTAGTAATAATGATTTTTCTTTTTTAAATAATAAGGATAAAAAACTTGCTGATGCATTTAAGAAATTAGTAACAGAAGATTTAATTAAAGACCCTTGGCTATCTAGCGTATATGATTTAAAAGCACTTGAAGCCATAATTAGCACCAATAATAAATTTAATATGCATGATCTTTTTACTATGTTAGATCAACTTATTGAAAATAATATGGGATTTAACGTATTTCACAATGGAAAAAGACAATTTTTAAGAGTAGAGAGGGTAAAAGCAGCCAAGCGATGTCTCATTTTACTTATTGAAGAATTGGAAAGATTAAGTGTACAAAAAATACCAGGATATGTAGACGGAAAGAAAATGGAGCCTTATCATCAATTTGCAAAGATTCTTACAGAACTTATGGTAGAAGAATCAAAAGCATTTGAAGGCCGGGGATATAAAAGGGATACAAGAAAGTTTTATCTTTATTCTTATGCCATAATATCATTTAACTGGGATCCTGTGATACTTTGGAATATATTTAATGTACATAAGGAACAAAATAGAAGTCCCATATGCTTGCAGGATGGATTGAAGTTACAATTATATGATGATTTTGGAACTAGAATAGCTTCCAGCCAATTAGATGGAGATGAATCTGAAATATGGTATACTTCAGATGAATCTCAATGTAAAAGTATTAATGACTATAATTATCCATCTAGAATAGCAAGAATAGGTAAAATATTGTTTCCACACGGTATGTTTGGTTCTAGAATCTGCCCGGAATGCGGGAAGTCTATAATTACATTTGAAGAAAAGTGGGATAGATTGTCTACGGAGATTTTTGGACCTTCTATACTACAAGATTTACAAAAGAACTGGAAGTATAAAACATACAAAGAAAATAAGTATAAAAAAGGAGCTATAGAATGTCCCTATTGTGGACAGATAACTTATCCTTATGATATGACGCTTATAATACAGAGTCTTTCAAAGCAAAGGAATGTAGCAGCGTTAGAAGAATTAAAAACTGAAATGGGACTCCTTATGAAAAATGCAAAACATATAATATTTGCTGGATATAGTTTGCCTTTAGACGATATTATGGTAAAAACATTCTTTATGTCCTCTATATCGGGAAATGACAAAAATAAATTGAAATGTACTGTAATAAATTATGATGAAAAATATAAAGGGGAAGATTGGTTAATAGGAGAAGATATATATAAATATATGAGAAAATCAAAAAATAATTCTGTAGTAGGATGTATAGAAAATGTGTTTGATATATTTTTAGAAAAAAATATAAGAGTATGCCTTAAAGGAATGCCTAATGTGCTTATGAAGAATGGAAAGGTCAGTAGAAAAAAAGTAATAGAACTGTTATATCCTAAAGAATATTTTGAGGAAGGTTTTCCTATAAAGAGAGATTAAATAATATTATTAATGATATGCAAAGATAAAAATAATTGTTAATTAATATACAACGCTATTGTTAATATAATAATATATAATGCTTTAAATTGTATAATAACAACGATTTCATCTATATATGAAGTGAAAATATATAGATAATATTTACTTTATATATAAAAATATTGTCTTTTTTTTAACTAACATATTGAACTTTTTTTCTAACATGATAAAATAAAATTGTCAGTATTTCTTAAAAACTGAACTAAATTTATGAAAAGGAGGTTCCGTGTTATATCTTGTTAGAATAACAACGGAGAAGACTAATGGAAAGACAATTAAAAACAAGATCAAAGTTTAATATTAGACAAATTGCGGTAATCGGCATGCTGTCTGCAATTTCCATTGTACTAGGGTTAACTGGATTGGGTTTTATACCTATTCCGCCTGTTAAAGCCACTATAATGCATGTTCCTGTTATAATAGGAGCAATTTTGGAAGGGCCTGTGGTAGGTGTTATGGTTGGACTTATTTTTGGCATATTCAGTATAATTCAGTCTATAACGGCACCCACACCAGTTTCATTTGCTTTTATAAATCCACTGGTGTCAGTTTTGCCAAGGGTATTAATTGGACTAGTATCTTATTATTTGTATAGGGCTATTAGCAAAAATAGAAAAATTATACCTATGGGAATAGCTGCGGCAGTTGGTTCACTGGTAAATACCGTAGGGGTTTTAGGAATGATATACCTCATATATTTAGGACCTTATGCAAAGGCTTTAAATATAAGTGTAAGTGCTGCCAAGAAAGGTATACTAGCAGTAGCTTTTACTAATGGTATACCAGAGATGATCTTATCTGTACTTATTACGGTTTCTGTTATTACTGCTGTTACTAAGGTTAGACATAATTAAATAAATAGTTTACAATTAAATTTAGATGTTAAATTGAAAAATTACCCTAAGTCTTTTCGACTTAGGGTTTTAGTATGGGAGGCGAAAATGAAGAGTATTTTATTTAATAGCATAGAAGGAATTAAGGTAGGAAATGCACAAAATTTAAATGGGCCTACAGGGTGTACAGTAGTTATATGTGAAGATGGAGCAACAGCGGGGGTTGATGTAAGGGGAGGTTCACCTGGTACCAGAGAGACAGATCTTTTGAATCCTGTAAATTTGGTAGATAAAATTCATGCAGTAGTTCTTGCTGGAGGAAGTGCTTTTGGATTAGATGCAGCAGGAGGTGTAATGCAGTATTTGGAGGAAAGAGATATAGGCTTTGATGTGACAGTTACAAAAGTTCCTATAGTTTGTGAAGCCGTTTTATTTGATCTTAGTATAGGGGATTTTCATATAAGACCGGATAAAGTTATGGGATATGAAGCTTGTAAAAATTCTGAGCTTAATTTGTGTGAAAATGGCAATATTGGAGCTGGTGCCGGGGCAACAGTAGGAAAAATAAAGGGAAGTGAATATGCAATGAAAGGGGGGCTTGGATCTTTTGCAGTGCAGGTAGGGGAGCTTAAAGTTGGAGCGGTGGTTGCGGTAAATTGTCTTGGGGATGTAGTAGATAGTAAAACTGGGAATATAGTGGCAGGAGCTTTAGATGAAGATGGCAAATCCTTTGCAAATACAGAAAGTATAATGCTTGAAACATACTATGAAAAGAAAAATTTATTTAACAGCAATACTACTATTGGAGTTGTTGCTACCAATGGAGAATTTACAAAATCAGAAATGAATAAAATTGCTTCTATGGCACATAATGGGTATGGGAGAGCTATGAGACCTGCTCATTCTATATTTGATGGAGATACTATTTTTTCTATGGCTACAGGAAAAGTAAAGGCGGATTTGAATGTAGTGGGATTTTTATCTGCCCAGGTAATGGAGACAGCTATTATGAATGCCATAAAAAGTGCAGATTCTATTTTAGGTTATAAAAGTTATAAGGATATCTAGTTTACAGTATGTATTCTTATTAACCTTAAATTGTGTTAATTTAAGAATAAAAAATATATAAATTAAGTTTTAAGCTAGAAACCCTATATTTATGATAAAATATGAATTATAATTGCATTAATATAGATAAAAGGAGATGGGATTTTATGATAAATAATGATAATTTAAACTCCATAAATGAAACAATAGATAAAACTGATAAAGAGCAGGTATGGAGTGCACTTGAGAATTTAGTTAAAAATGAAGACGTTTTTGAAGTAGCTATAAAAGAAGCAGTTAAGGGAGGAGTAATAGCTGATTTATATGGGTTTAGAGCTTTTATACCTGCTTCTCATATTTCCGTAAAATATATAGATGATTTGAAAGAATTTGTTGGTAAGACCTTAAGAGTAAAGATAATACAGTTAGATAGAAGTAAAGAAAAAATTGTTTTATCAGGAAAGGAAGTGGAAAAGCTAGAACTTGAAAAAAAGACAGAAGAATTCTGGGGTAATATATCAAAGGGGGATAAGATAGAAGGAATAGTAAGCAAGATTACAGCATTTGGAGTTTTTGTAAACTTAGGCGCTGTGGAAGGCCTTGTACATATATCGGAATTATCATGGAAGAGAATAAAGGATCCTTCAGAAATAGTATCTGTTGGAGATAAGGTACAGGTTTCCGTATTAAATTTAGATAGAGATAGAAATAGAATTTCTCTTTCTATAAAGCAAGCTTCAAATAGTCCCTGGGAACATATAGAGGAAAGATACAAATTAAATGATATAGTAGATGGAATTGTAAGTAAAGCCATAAATATAGGTGCCTTTGTGGAAATTGAGCAGGGATTGGAAGGGTTAGTTCACATATCTGAAATATCAGATGAGCATGTTACCAAACCTTCTGAAGTTTTAAATGTAGGAGATAAGGTAAAAGTGAAAATACTTAATATAGATGCGAAAGCCAACAGGATATCACTGAGTATAAAGGCAGCAGCAGATAAGTCTTCTAAAAATTTTAAACAATATTTAGATAATGATAACCATAAAGTTACATTGGGTGATTTATTTGAGGATAAACTAAAAAATATAAAATTCAATTAAATGGATGCTTAAATTTCTGTGATTAAGTATATAATCTATGATAAATATTAATGCTTAATATTTGAAATAAGAAAAATTTTAGGATAGATAAATAATAGGTGAATAATTATGTAATAAAATATAGTAAAATATATAATTTCTATTTATTATTAAATAAAAAGCGTAGTGATAAATGAAAGTTGGTGTTAATATGGATTATAGAGTTTCAGATATGTTAAACATATCTGAGCTTAAGGATTTAATGGAAAGTATCTATAATATGACAGGAATAGCATGTGTTATTAAAGACGTTAAAGGCGAAATACTAAATATGGTTTCCGGGTATAATATATTTGATAATTTAGAGAGTTCTGATTGTTATAACAATATACTTAAACAAATTGAAAGAGGAAAGAAGGTAGGTGTCTACAAATATAGTAATGGTTTGGTTTACATAGGTATACCTATATTTGTATCACAAAAACATGTTGGAACTATATTTTTAAGTCCTGTGTTTTTAAAAGAAAGTCATAGAAAATCTTTTGAAAAACAGCTAAAACTCCGTAATCCTAATAAAGAAGAATATGTAATAAATATAGAAAAAATACCTGTTACAGGGTGGGGAAATTATAAAAAAATTATTAGATTTTTTTATAATTCTTCTTTAATACTAGGTAAAATAGGAGATAGAATTATTGAGGATTTACATAAAAATAAAATGCTGAACCAAAGTTATAGGGAACTTTCCAATGTATATGAGCAATTGAGTATAGCACAAGATGAGTTAAAGATTCAATATGATAAAATTGAAAAGATAGCCTATTATGATCAATTAACGGGACTGCCTAATTGGAATTTTTTTGGTGAGCAAGTTGAAAGTAGAATTGAAAAAAATCCTCAAGAGGGGTTTTCTATATTTCAAATAGATCTGGATAATTTTAAAAATGTGAATGATATATTTGGGTATGAGTATGGGGATAGACTGTTGAAAGAAATAGGAAATACTCTAAACTCACTAAATATGGGTATAGTTTCAAGAACAAGTGGAAATGAATTTTTAATTTTAAAGGATGGATATGAAGATATAGAAAGTTTGAATAATACTGCTCAATATATTTTGAATACAATAAGTGGCTTGTGGAATTTAGATGGAAACGAGACACTGGTATCAGTTAGCATAGGTATAACAGTTTATCCGAGACATGGAGATAAATTTACCACGTTGATTAGAAATACAGATATAGCTTTAAATAAAACTAAATTATTTGGTAAAAATTCCTACAGATTATTTGAAAAATCTATGTATGATGAAATTTTAAGAAAAGCCGAAATGGAAAAAGAATTAAGAAAAGCAATAAAAAATAATGAATTTATTTTATACTACCAACCTCAAGTGGATGTAAAAACTAGAAAAGCAGTGAGCTTTGAAGCCTTAATTAGATGGAAAAGTCCAAAACTAGGATGGGTTATGCCCTTAGAATTTATAGGTCTTGCTGAAGAAACAGGACTTATAGTACCTATAGGAGAATGGGTACTTAAAACTGCTTGTATGCAAAATAAAACATGGAAAGATAAAGGATATATATATGATTTCATATCTATAAATGTTTCTCCTATACAATTGAAAGATAGGAATTTCTTAAATATAATAAAAAAAGTTTTAAAAGAAACTGAGCTTAAATCCCAGTTTTTAGAAATAGAAATAACTGAAAGTGTTATGATGGAATCTCTTGAAGGAAATCTAAAAGTTATAAACGAACTTAAAAACATGGGCATTAGAGTAGCATTGGATGACTTTGGAAGCGGATATTCTTCTTTGAATTATTTAAAAAGTATCCCCATAAATACTCTTAAAATTGATAAAACCTTTATAGATGGCATATGTAAAGATTCTTATAAAGACATTATAACCGATCAAATAATAAAGCTTGCCCATAGAATGGAATTAGAAGTAGTAGCAGAAGGTGTGGAAGGTGAAGAACAGATACAATCTTTAGAAGGGAAAAATTGCAATAAAATTCAAGGATATTATTTTGGAAAACCAATGCCTTCAAATCATGTGGAAAATTTCTTTAAAAAACAATTTATAATATAATCTTAAAAAAAGAAAAGAACTATTGACATTATACTTGTTGTGTTTTATAATTTATCTTGCGGTTGTAAAAATCCCCTATTTTTCATAGGTAGGGGATAAATTGTTTAAGCAGAAAATTTACACTGGTAATTTTTATAAAGTAGTTAGTGGTATTTTATGTTATAGAAGTTTTTGCTTTTATGTTGGGGTGTAGCCAAGTGGTAAGGCAGTGGACTTTGACTCCACCATTCGTAGGTTCAAATCCTGCCATCCCAGCCAATGCAATGGTTTACTAGCTCAGTTGGTAGAGCACATGACTTTTAATCATGGTGTCCGGGGTTCGATTCCCCGGTAAGCCACCAGTTTAATTAAATTGATATCCATTATATGCAGGTGTGGCGGAATTGGCAGACGCACTAGACTTAGGATCTAGCGCCTATGGCGTGGGGGTTCGACTCCCTTCACCTGCACCAAAGTAAAAAACAGGTTTTGATACAATCAAAGTCACCTATTTAGGTGGCTTTGATTGTATTTGTATAGATAAAAATTCTTGTGTTTATTCGAACGCTACCATTGCTAACACCCCCATCTTCTTCTTCAAAGTGGGGGATAAGCACTGCTACACGCCTGGATAAGTTCTTCCCCTAAAGGATAACGTATTCTAAGTGCTAAAGACACTAAGAATACTGTTAATAAGATTCAGATGGAGAAAAGCATTCCTCATGAGCAAACTCCACCTGAATCTAAGAATCACTTGACATAGCAGCGTGAATTAAAAAACTATAAAATTATGAGAATAACTTATAGCTTAACAGGCATAATAGAAGAATGTATCCTTTAAAAATAAATGAAGGGAGTTATACATTGTTTATGGGTATGAGTTGGCAGAATAGTGTAATATTTGAACTTATTTTAATACTAATACTTACGGTGATTAATGCATTTTTTTCAGCAGTGGAAATGGCAATAGTTGCTTTAAATAAAAGAAGAGTTTCCTATCTGGCAGAGGAAGGAAATAAGAAGGCACATATGATATTGAGACTATTGGATGATCCAAGTAACTTTTTAGCCACAATACAGGTGGGAATAACTCTTGCAGGATTTTTTGCCAGTGCATATGCAGCTACTACACTGTCAACAGGATTTGCAATTTATTTAGATAAAATGAATATTCCATATAGCAGTAAAATATCTGTAATTATTATAACTATATTGTTATCATATATTACTCTTGTGTTTGGAGAATTATTTCCAAAAAGAATTGCCCTGCAGCATTCAGAAATAATAGCAATGGTATTCATAAGACCTATTCTGTTTATAAGCAAGATTATGCTTCCTTTTGTAAAATTACTTTCAGGTTCTACTAATTTAATTATGAAATTATTTAATTTAAGCACAGAAAATGTAGAAAATCAGGTGTCAGAAGAGGAAATTAGATCTATGATAGAACTTGGACAGGAAAATGGAATTTTTAATCAGTCTGAGCTGCAGATGATAGAGGGAATATTTAAATTTGATGATAAGTTGGCTAAAGAAGTTATGACTCCTAGAACGGAAGTGTTTGGCATAGATATAGATCATATGTTTTCTGATACTGTTAAAGATATAATAGAAGAAAAATATTCTAGAATACCTGTCTATAAAGATGATACAGACAACATAGTGGGAATACTCTATATCAAAGATTTATTTGTAGAAATTATGAAGAATTCTATAGATGATATAGATATAAGAGCTTTGCTTAGAACACCTTATTTTGTACCAGAAAATAAAAATATAGGTGTGCTTTTTAAGGAACTTCAAAGTACTAAAAATCATATGGCAATTTTAATTGATGAATATGGTGGATTTTCAGGTATTGTAACTATAGAAGATTTAATTGAGGAAGTAATGGGTAATATATTTGACGAATATGATGACAATGAACAGTATATAAGTAAACTGGATGAAAATACCTATCTGGTTAGCGGACTTCTATCTATATATGAGGTGAATGAGTTTTTAGATTTAGAATTAAAATCAGATAATTCAGATACTATAGGTGGATTTGTAGTGGAGCTTTTAGGAAGTATTCCAAGAGAAGGAGAGGAGAATACTGTAGAGTATGAAGATATAATTTTTAAAATTGAAAGGGTAGATGAAAAGAGGATAGAAAGTTTAAAGATATATGTTCCTGATAAAAATCAGGATGAGGTATATGATGAAGAAATTTAAATATTTATGGTTATTTAAGATATAAGTGGCATATAGGCGTATTTTTATAATATGATTTTATTTTTCTTGAAATTTAAGAGTTTTTGTAAATTGATATAAGTTTTCAGATAATTTATTATGGGTATAATGGGTTTATTTTCATATCCACATGTAGAATAGGAGGGGCAATATGGAATTAGACAAAATATTTTTTGGTAAGTTTTTAAGAAATGCTTTTTCAGATCCTGTAAAGGTTAGATATTGGGATGGAATGGAAGAAAAGTACGGGGATGGAAAAGTGAAGTTCAAAATACATATAAATGGAAATATTCCTAAAAAAGATCTTTTGAGGGATCCTTTCCTTGCAATAGGAGAAGCCTATATGAATAATTTAATTGATTTTGAAGGGAATATTAGAGAAATAATAGAATCGGTATATAAAAATAAAGATAGCTTTTTAAATAAAGCTGAAATGTTTTCAAAGCTTTATAAGGTTATTCCAGGTACTTTAAAAAGAAGTAAAGAAGATGTACAGTATCATTATGATTTAGGGGATGATTTTTATAGTCTTTGGCTTGATGAAACAATGACTTATTCCTGTGCATATTTTAAAGAGGAAGAAGATTCTCTTTACCAGGCACAAATAAATAAAGTAAATTATATATTAAAAAAACTTAACTTAAAAGAAGGACAAAAACTTTTGGATATAGGATGTGGTTGGGGGCAATTGATTATCACAGCTGCCCAAAAGTACGGAGTAAATGCTTTAGGTATAACTCTAAGTGAAAAGCAGTTTGAAAAGGCAAATAAAAAAATAGTAGAGAATAACTTACAGGAAAAAGTTGAAGTAAAATTACTTGATTATAGAGAACTGCTAAAAAAGTCATATGAGTTTGACAGAATAGTAAGTGTAGGAATGATTGAACATGTAGGAAAGAAGAATTTACCTTCTTATATAGAAGATGTAAAATCTATGCTAAAAGAAGGAGGTATATCACTGCTCCATTGTATTACCGCACAAACAGAAGGGGAAGTTAATCAGTGGATAAAGAAATATATATTCCCAGGAGGTTATATACCGTCCATAAGAGAATTAGTAAGCTTAATGGCAGATAATGACCTTCATCTTATAGATGCAGAGAGTTTGAGATTGCATTATTTTAAAACGTTAAAATGTTGGGCGGAAAATTTTGAAGGTAAGTTAAATGAAGTTAGAAAACTTAAAGATGATAAATTTATACGAATGTGGAGGCTTTATTTAAATGCTTGTTCTGCTTCATTTCATTATGGAGTAATGGACATACATCAATTTTTATTTACAAAAGGACTTAATAATGATATTTCTATAACTAGAAATTATTTATATGAAGGTTAAATATGTTAAAAAAGTCAGGGTAAGTACCCTGTTTTTTTATTTTAATCTATACCCATAGATTTTGAGTTTTTTATCCGATCGCTACCACTGCTAACACCCCCATCTTCTATCAAAGTGGGGGATAAGCACTGCTACGCGCCTGGATAGGTTCTTCTAAGGTTCAGCTGGAGAAAAGCAGTTCTCATAAGCAAACTCCACCTGAACCTAAGAATCACTTGATAAAGTTTTCACTTTTTCCTGTATGGAATAGTATATTAAATTTTGAAGATTGTATAAAAAGTGAAAGTCCGTGTTCGTATATTAAGTTCTGTTATTTTCTAAAGAATTTTATATAAGTAGAATATTATAGTTTTAATAGATTATTTTTTTAACTTTTTTAATATTGTGCATAATCGCAAAAAGTGACTTTTTTCGTTTATAATGGAACAGTATGATTTAAAATGTAGATATTACTTAAAAGGAGTATGAATTTATGGATATAAGTGATTTTATTGTCTCTGATAAGCAGAAGCATAATGGATTTGAATATGGAATAAAGCTGGTACCTAAACGAGCAATGGATAAATTTGTAGACAGTATTTTAGTCTTAGCTAGAAAAAACATAAGTGAATGTAATAAATATAAAATTTCTTTTAAGAAGAGATGTGGTGTTAAAACTATACTGAATGATTTTGAGTTAACGGAAAAAGACTTTTTAATCTATATAGAATTTCTAACTGTTTTTAAAAATTCAAATAATAGAATTGAAAGATTTCAAGTTGGAAATTTTAATACTATAGAATTGACCCTTCTTAGTAAAAAAATGATAAAAATATCTGTAGAAAAGAATGGAACTAAATTATTCTTTAGTATATCAAAAAAAGAGCTAGAATTTTATATAAGTATGTTAAAGAATATGTATTTAGATAATGCAGGAAAGTCATCTATTTATCACATGAATTATATAGTAAATCCTTTAATTAAAAAGGAAAGAGAAAAACTTTATACTGAAGTTTTATATACTCTTATAGACGGGGCTTTAGATAATAAAAATGAGGAATTATTTAGGTCGCTGTGTAAAGAACTAAAAAGTGTTAGATTAAAGTAAAATCTAACACTTTTTAATGTATATTAAAATATTTGATAATGTAGTTGTAAATAAATTTTATCTCTGATAGTATTTTAATAAAATCTATTATGTAGAGGAAGATGATATTTTGAATAGGAAATATATAAAAATATGTGGTATTATTTTATTTATCTTATTGATATCAGTAGGTTATGGTGGTTATAAGTATTATAATAGTAAATCGTATAATAAACTTATACATAAGGCCGACAGCTATATGAAAAATGGCCAATATAAAGAAGCTGTAGATGCTTATAAGGAAGCTCTTAAATATAAGAATGATTATAATGCTGAAAAGAGTATGGAAAAGGCTGCAAAAAAACTAAATGAAAGTTCAAAAAGTGAAGGACAAGAAAAGAACAATATTGCAGATGAGAAAGATACTGTAGATGAGAAAGATAATGTAGAAAACAAAATCAATAATATTACCAAAGAACAAGCATTACAATTGACATCTAAGTATTATAAAGACAAAAATGAGAATACTAAATTTGTTTTTGATCATGAAACTGTAAGAGATAATGAAGCTTATTATGTTATACAAGTTTTTGATAATATGGAGGATCATTCTGCTACAGAAGGATGGTATTATGTTAATGAAAAAAATGGTAAGGTATATGAATGGGATTTAGGAGGGAATAAACTTGTTCCAGTAAATTAGAATAAGGCATTCAATCTGAACTTAAGAATCAGTTGATTCAAACAAATATAAAAAATACCATATGAGTAAAAATAAAATTTTTATGGAAATTAAGATGATAAATTTCGTGAATTTACCTAAAATGCTTTACAAATCCAGTTCTTTCTGATATGTTAATATTATGTAACCGGTTTACAAATATAACTTATAAGGGGGACTATTATGAATGCGAACGAAACACAAAATGTTATACAACACATTAAAATCGCTAATTGTGATCCATCAGCATTAGGATTATTTGGACTTGCTGTGGTAACGTTAGTGGCTTCTTCACAGAAGCTTGGTATTACTGAAGGTACTTCATTTATACTTCCTTGGGCGGTATTTTTAGGTGGCTTTGGACAACTGTTTGCTTGTATTAATGATTCTAAGAGACAGAATACTTTTGGAGCAACGGCATTTGGCGGATTTGCATTATTCTGGTTTGCGGTAGGTGTATCATGGATGATTAAAGCAGGTGCATTTGGACAAGGCCTCTCAACAGTAACAGATCCAAAACAGTTGGGAATTGCATTTCTAGGATACTTGATATTTACTGTATTTATGACTATAGGAGCAGCTGAGGCTAATAAGGTACTATTTATAATTTTTTTCTTTTTAAATTTTTTATTTATTGGATTGATGCTTAATTCTTTTGGAGTTGCGCCTGAATTTTCTCTTCAATTAGCGGGAATTTCTGAATTACTAGCATCCATTGTAGCTTTTTATGGTTCTGCTGCAGCTGTATTAAATCCTCACTTTGAGAGAGAATTTTTACCTATAGGAAAACCCTTTGGTATATTTAAAAAATAAAATTATAATTTAATGTACATTAAGATTCTTGATATAAAGAGAGGGAACAATATTTCCAGCGCCTAAATGACGCTGGCTTTCACTGTGTATTTTATCAGAACTAAAAGTTAGAATAAAGTTGTTCTTATTTTGGCACCCTGAAGTGGTATTCAGGAGTGTCTTTTGTAATTGCTTTAAATTCATAACCTAAATCCTTATAATATTTAATTATTTCCGGAAGTACCTTACAGGTGTTTTCGTTAGTAGCATCACAGTGTGCTAGTAGAAATATTTTATTAGGATTAACACATTTTTTTGTAGCTTCATTAAAGAGCTTATTAACTGGTGTTTTATAATTTATACCGTCTGATAGAGAGAGATTCCAGTCATATATTTTATATCCGGAAGAATGCAACTTTTCTAGGAGAGAGGCGTTTAAGTGATTTTTGCTTCCTGTAGGAAATCGTATTATTTTGGGGTCAAATCCTAAAATACTTTTCACCTGATTTTCTGTTCTGGCCATTTCATCTAAAAAAGAGTTTTCATTGGAATATATTACATTGCATTTATGGGTGTATGTATGTAGCCCTATGCTATGCCCTTCATCATTCATTCTTTTCAATAAGTCTTCTCTACCTTCAATTTTATAACCTATTATAAAAAAAGTTGCTTTTATATTCTCTTGTTTTAAGATGTCTAATATTCTGCCTGTAACTACAGTACTAGGGCCATCATCAAAGGTAAGATATATTACTTTATTGTCAGAAGATGTATTTAGATCATTCTTTGCAGAAAATGAGGTTTGTGAAAAGGCTTTTATAGGAATTGTATAATATAATGTAAAATATAAAATACATATTATGGTTAATAAAAAATTTTTAATTTTCATTAGAAATATCTCCTTTTCTTCTAGGATTTTGTCCCTATTAGTATGTACTTTTATGATTTATTTATAAGTATATAAATAAAAAGCTTTTAAAATAGCTTTTGTTATGTTATATAAGTGTGATAATATATGTTATATTGGTTTATGATAATTTAATTATTTTGACATATATAAAAGGAGTGAAAACAGTGGAAGTTTATTTTGACAACAGTGCTACCACTAAGCCTTATAGTGAAGTTATAGATTCTATAGCAGATACTATGAGAAAATATTATGGAAATCCTTCTTCTGCATATTGTTTAGGTTTAGAGGCAGAATTAAAGATGAACGAAAGCCGGGATATAATAGCACGTACCATAAATTGCAGTAGAGATGAAATAGTGTTTACCTCTGGAGGAAGTGAAAGTAATAATTTTTTAGTAAAAGGTTTTGTAAAACCAGGTAAGCATATTATAACCACTAAAATAGAACATCCTAGCCTTTTAAATACTTGTAGGGCATTACAAAAAGAGGGAGTAAAGGTTACTTATTTAGATGTAAATAATAGAGGAGAGATAAATTTAGAAGAACTTGCTTCAAGTATTACTAAGGAAACACAAATAGTAAGTATAATGCATACCAATAATGAAATTGGCACGGTTCAACAAATTGAATCCATAGGAAAGTACATAAAGGAAACAAATAGCAGGATAAAATTTCATGTAGATGCAGTTCAAGCTTATGGAAAGTATAATATAGATGTTAAGAAATATAATATAGACTTATTATCTATCAGCGGACATAAAATACATGGCCCCCGGGGTATAGGTATTGCTTATATTAGAAAGGGGCTTGTTCCGGTTCCTTTAATATATGGAGGAGGACAGGAGAAAGGCTTTAGGTCAGGTACCGAGAATCTGGCATCTATTGTTGGATTTGGAAAAGCTGTTGAGAAAATATATGAAAATAGGGAAAAAAATTTTACTAAAATACATAAATTAAAAAATTATTTTATAGATAAGCTGAGTAACATACCTAAGGTTAGAATAAATAGTCAGGGTAATAATTATTCTCCTTACGTATTAAGTGTATCTTTCATAGGAATTAAAGGAGAAGTACTACTTCATATGTTAGAAGAAAAACATATATATGTTTCTACCGGTTCTGCATGTTCTGCTAGGGACAATAAAGAAAGTCATGTATTAAAAGCTATAGGATTGAAAAAGGAAGAATTAGATGGTACTATAAGATTCAGCTTTGCAGAAGATAATTCTATAGAGGAAGTGGAGTATACTTTAGATGTATTGGATGAATCTTTAAAATTTTTAAGGAGAGTTGGTAAATGAGGAGATTATTACTTGTAAAATATGCATCGGAAATATTCTTAAAGGGATTAAATAAAGGTAAATTTGAAAAGAAATTAAAGGATAATATAAAAACTGTTTTCAAAGGCACCCAGTATAATTTTGTAGTGGATCAAGGGAGATGGTTTATAGAGTGTGCTAATTTTGAAAATGGTATAGAAAAATTAAAAAGAGTATTTGGGGTATCAGAAGTTTGTGTGGTAGATGAAGTAGAAGCTAACATAGAAAAAATAAAAGAACAGGCCCTTAAAAGTGCTCTTGAAAACAAGGGCAGTACTTTTAAGGTAGTTACTAAAAGGGCAAATAAAAGTTTTCCAGGAACGTCTATGGATATAAGTGCAGAAGTAGGAGCATACATTTTAGAGAATACTAGGGATTTAACCGTAAATATAAAAAAACCGAAATTTGTAATTAATATAGAAATAAGAAACAATGCCTATGTGTATTCGAATAAGATAAAGGCAGTAGGAGGAATGCCTTATGGCACCAATGGAAGTACCATGCTTATGCTCTCGGGGGGAATAGATTCACCTGTGGCAGGATATATGATGGCAAGACGGGGAGTTCAATTAAGTTGTGTATATTTCCATAGTCATCCATATACTAGCGAAAGAGCTAAGGAAAAGGTTAAGGAATTGGCTAGGATATTAAAAGAATATACAGGAAGTATAAATCTTTACATAGTGCCTTTTACAGAAATACAAATGCAGATAATTGAAAAATGTAGAAAAGATGAATTGACTATAATAATGAGAAGATTTATGATGAGAATAGCTTGTCAGATAGCTCATAACTACAATATAAATTCTGTAACTACTGGTGAGAGTGTAGGTCAAGTTGCCAGTCAAACTATGGAAGGCTTGGTGGTAAGTAATGATGTAGCGGATAGGCCTGTTTTCAGACCTCTTATTGCTACGGATAAAATAGATATAATGGATATGGCAAGACAAATTGGTACTTATGAAACATCCATATTACCTTATGAAGATTGTTGTACTATATTTGTGCCTAAACATCCTAAAACAAAACCAAGAGTTAAAGAAATAAGAAAAGCGGAAGAAATTTTAAACATAGAAACTTTAGTGGAAAAAGCCATTAAGGATACTGAATTTTTATCTATGTAAGGCATTTTTAGATGATTAAAAAATCACAGTAAAAGTGCGGCTTTATTCTTTTAAGCCGCACTTTTTTCAGTATTTAAAGATTTCTTATTTGATAGTGATACTTTTTCCATTTAGAATTTTAAGTATGTTGTTTTCGTATCCTATATCATAGGTAATACTGTATTTATTTATGTTTGAATTTGATTTACTACCTTGAGTGGCCTCTATTACGGTCAACACTTCCATATTTCCATTATCTAGCTTGCGGCAAGTCATGCTGTCTATTTTTACGGATATAGTTTCTATATAGTCTTTTCTAAAGTTATCATAGGATGTACTTTCCTGCCAGCTGGAACCCAGTAATGAATAAGCAGTTACATAATCCTTAGAATTAAGACTGTTGTAAAAATAGGAAATTAAATAAGCTGCATCTTCTGTGGATGGATCTAAACTTTCTTCAATGGAACCATCTGTGTTTTGAGATGAAGATGTATATGTGTTAGGGTTAGCAGACCAAGTATCTACAAGAGAAAGGACTTGGGTTATTGGTATGCTAAAACCTATGGACTCATCTCCTGATTTGGCAGAATTTATGCCTATTACCTCACCTGTATTTTTATTTAGAAGAGGACCACCGCTGTTGCCGGAAGATATAGGGGCTGAAATTTGATATACTCCTTTGTATTTGTAATTTCCTATATTAAATTCTCTGTTTAGACCACTTAGTATACCGATAGTAGCTGTATTTTGTAGACCTAACGGACTTCCCAGTGCTATTATTTCATCGCCTATATCTGCTTTGTTGGACTTTGAAATCTTTATAGGAGTTTTTCCTTTTAGCTTGTCAACTCGGACTAAAGCTACATCTGTAACTTCACTTTTACCTATAAGGATACCTTTATAAGTGGTAGTGTCAGACATTTTTATTGTTATGGAAGATGCACCATCCACTACATGTGCGTTGGTTATTATATCTCCTTGGGTATTATACAAAAATCCAGAGCCGATGACTTTTCCAGTACTTTTCTCTACTTCTACAGATACAACTAATTTTTGATTTTCATGTATTATTGTTTTTAAGTCTTTAGATTTGGGCGTAGTCACATCTTCTATATTCCCTAATTTAGACGGGTTTTTAGATGTTTCAAGGCTTATATTTTTGTGTATGAGAAAACATAATAGTATTCCACAACATATAACAGTAGCTGTTATAATAAGGGAGATTACAAAGTTTCTAGTTTTTTTCATGTTAACCTCCTACTGTAAAAACCAGGTTATATTTGTGATTTTAATATGATGACCATTTAATATTTCATATTCTGTATTTTTAAATTCTCCTGTAGCAGCAATATCTAAATAATTAGGATATACATAAGTAGAACCACTGCCAAGTTTTTTATTATTTGAATCAAATATATCGTAGTATATTTGTATTGAACTTATAGGTCTGGTAGCTATGTTTTTAATAGTTCCCTTAATAACAAAATCCCCATATTTGTTTATATTTGTAGATGTGGAGGTTACCTCCACTGCATTGGTTTTATTATTTTTATCTTCTAAAGCTGCTGAAGTCATTGCCTGTTGAATTCTATCTTTTTCAGCTTTCTCGAAGGAATCCTTTTCAGCTAATATGGTCTGTTTGAAGTTAATTAGCTTCTCATCATTTGGATTGTAGGTAATTCCCTTATTTATGATCTCCAGAGCAGAAGTAAAATTATTGTTTTTTAGGTATTCATTTGCAGTATCATAGGCTACACTGCTTATTCTGTTTCTCAATTCTTTTGCGGTTTCCTTAGCTTCTTCTATATTGTAAGTGGATATTTTAGTAAGTAGTTCAGATAAATCATCTATACTACTTTTGTTATTCATTTCACTTTTTATCTGTATTACATTTACAGCCATTCTTTTGCCTTCTATGTTTTTATTTAGCATAGAGTAAAAAGCTCCTTGCTTATTATATATTAGATTGCTGGCTTCATCCAATTCATTGAAAGCCTGTATGTAATTTTTCTTTTTAATATAGTTGTCTACAACATTTATATGTGAATTTACTGTTTGTCCATCTTGTAAAAATTCTTTATCAGCTTTTAAAGTTTGATTATTAGGTCGTAAATTTAAAGCTTTACTTATTTCTTCATAGGCTTTTGATATATTACCTTGAAGTGCCATACTTTCAGCACTTATCCTTTTCTTTTCTATGTTTTTTGAAAGGGCTATTTCATAAAAGTAGTAACCAGAGGTTATAAATATCACAAATATTATAGATAAAAGAGGAATAATTGTATTCAGATTTTTGTAAAAAGGAAGTTTAGCATGATTTTCAGTTTTACTTTCTTTATTATAACAAGTAACTTTTAGGTTATTTGCACATTTATCTGGGGATAAAGCTTTCATTTGATCTTTTTTTATTGTTTGTTTTAAAGCTTGTCTAATTTTGTGAACTTTAATAGTGCTGCCATTTAAGTTATTTTCTTTTTCTAGGTCTTTTTCCAGCTTAGATCCACAACTGTGACAAAATACAGCTTCATTGGAAACTTCAGTTCCACATTTAGAACAAAATATCATAGTTAGTATTCTCCTTAGCACTGTATTAATTTTGATACTCAGTACAACTATTATATCCTGAAGTATCAAATCTAGATAAATATTGAAGATTAAAGTGTCTTAAATATTTATTACGTTGTATATTTATTGTACCAAAAATTTTATACTTGTACTATATTAATTTTATTATAGCAAGTATTATTACATTATGTAAATATATGTATAAGATGCGTATAAAATATTTGTTTACTGCCTGGATTATAATTTAAAAAATTTTAATTAAAGCATAAAAGGTATAATATTATAATTAAGTAAGTATTGTGTTAAAATATAATAATGAATTTAGTTGACATTTGGTAAAAAGGGAGGTATATAACAGTTGAAATAAATCTATACAAATCTATAAAAATATATTGAATAATACTAAATTTCATGTTTTTCTTATTTCAAGGAGTGATTAACTTGAAATATTATTCAATAGGTGAATTTGCAGAACTAATAGGTAAAACACTCCAAACACTAAGAGCCTGGCACAAAAAAAGGAACTTTTATTCTACATCTAAAACAAAGAAGATGATTAAGGAGTTGTTGGAAGATGATAAAGGCGATTAAAGTACGATTACTGCCAACAGCAGAGCAGGAAAAACAGATGTGGAAGTCAGCAGGGACGGCCAGATATATATTTAATTGGGCATTAAATAAACAAATTCAACATTTTGAGAGAACTGGTAAATTAAATAAAATATCTAATGGTGTTTTGAGAAAAGAACTTACAAAATTAAAACAGACAGAAGAATTTAGTTGGCTTTACCATGTGTCAAATAATATTGCAAAACAGGCTGTTAAAGATGTATGTATGGCAATAGATAGATTTCATAATGAAAGTAAGAAACATGGATATAGGTATAGAGTATCAGCAATAAAAAATGGTAAACCATTAACATTTAGTGACTTTGAAGATTTTCCAAGACTTAAAAGTAGAAAAAAATCAAAAATATCATTTTATAATGATACAGATAAATTAAAGGTTAAAGAAGATAAGGTCTTAATAGAGAAAGTTGGCTGGGTTGAAGTTGCCGAAAAAGGTAGAATACCTACAGGTGTTAAATATACTAGTCCAAGAATAACTAATGATAATAAGTATTGGTATATATCAGTCGGCATAGAAGAAATAGGGCCAATAACAGAAAAAACAGATATATCAATAGGTGTGGATTTGGGATTAAAAGATTTAGCAATAGCTTCAAATATAGATAAACCATTTAAAAATATTAATAAGTCTAAAGAAGTTAAAAGGCTAAAAAAGAAACTTAAAAGAAAGCAGAGACAAGTTTCAAGAAAGTATGAAAAGAGTAAAATTCAAATAGGAAAGGAAGGTGAAAACCGTTATAAATTTGCTAAAACAAACAACATTAAGAAATTGGAGAAAGAAATAAAACTTATTCAAAGAAGGCTTTCAAATATTCGTTTAAATCATATACATCAAGTAACTACCGAGATAGTGAAAATCAAACCATCAAGGATAGTTGTAGAAGATTTAAATGTTAAAGGTATGATGAAAAATCGTCACTTATCCAAAGCAATACAAGAACAATGTTTTCATAAATTCATAAACATTTTAAAGTACAAATGTGAATTTAATAGCATTGAGTTTGTAAAAGCAGATAGGTTTTATCCTTCATCAAAGACTTGTTCATGTTGTGGTGAAATTAAGAAAGATTTAAAACTTAAAGACAGGGTTTTTATCTGTCAATCATGTAACCATAAGATTGATAGGGATAAAAATGCGTCAATAAATCTTTCAAGGTATAAAAAATCAGCATAATATCACTAACAAAATAATGCTGATATGTACTGTTCGTTACGCAGGAATTTAAGCCTTTGGAGCAACATGTCAAACTGGAGTAGTTTTTATAACAAAACAGGCTGTGTTGAATAAGGAAAAATCTCTAAACATTAGATTTTAGTAGATTTTGTGTAACGGTAAATATGTTTGACATAAATATTTTTAATAAAATGAATGAAAAAGAAAAGTATGATAATATGCTTACTATGCTGGAATCTCTTGTAAAAGATGAGTTAGATGATATTTCTAATTTATGTAATTCGGTGGCTCTTATAAAAGCATTAGTAGATAAATTGAATTGGTGTGGGTTTTACTTGATTAAAGATAATGAATTGGTGGTGGGACCCTTTCAGGGAATGCCAGCTTGCAGTAGAATTAAGATTGGAAGAGGGGTTTGCGGCACTTCAGTAAAAGAGAAAAGGATCTTGAATGTAGGTGATGTACATAAATTTGAAGGTCACATAGCCTGCGACTGTGCCTCAAATTCAGAACTTGTAATTCCCATAGTTAAAGAAAATAAGATATACGGAGTACTGGATATGGATAGTCCCGAAATAGATAGATTTAAAGAAGTTGAAGTAGAGTATTTAAAAAAGTGTGTTGAAATTTTAAATAAATATGTAAATTGGGAAAAAGTAGTTTCATTTAAATAGAGTGGGGAGATAGATATGAATAAAAAAGATTTATCAAACATAAGGAAAGAATTTAAATTGGGAAGCTATATGCTTACAATTAAGGAGATTTATAGTATATATTTAAAAAAAGATAATGGAGAAATAATAACCAGAGAGCTGGAATATTTTGAAATGATGGAAGTGGAAAAAAGAGAACTTTATCTAGATAATTTTAAAAAGATACTTACAGGAGCTTTAGACTCCAAAATATTTGAATTAAATTTTAAAAATGTAAGTGAAAAAAAATCAGGGGAAGATACCCAGTATATATTATATGAAGCCTTAAGTAGAGGGGATGGTATAGCTGAATTTGCTGATAAAATAGTAGATAAAATTTCTAAAAATTATACTTATGATACGGATATAGTTATAAGTTTTACAAGGGCAGAATACTATAGTTCCAATAAGACAAAAAAAGAATCCTTAGATGATTGTGTACAAGCTATAGAGGTTATATTATGCAGCATAAATAAAGTTGAAATACCTAAAAAAGTATTAAAATTTGACTATACGGAAATGAGGTTCAAACCTAATTCTACAGTAGATATGATTATAAATTTAAATTCTCCCGTAGAAGGTTTCATGTTTCCTAGTTTTACATCTCAGTATGTAGATGTAAATAAAATAGTATATTATTCTTCAAAATCAAAGAATATAAACAATACTTTTGTAGAAAAAGTATTGGAATGTACTATTAAGCCTACAGCTCTAGAGGAAAAGGAGAGTTTTAATGCGATTTTATGTACAGCACTGGGAGGTAAAATAAAACCCCATATTATGCAGGATATATATGAGATAATAAATGAAAAAATTGAAGAAGAGGAAGAAGAACCTACTTTGGATATAAATGAAGTAACTAGGGTTTTAGAAGAGAGTGGTGTAGAGGACACTCAAATAGTCAGAAGTGCTTTTGAGGAAGTATGTGGAGGAGATTATGAATTTAAAGTGAGAAATGTAGTACCAGATTTTAAAAGTAAATCTATAAAAATAGAAAATGAGAGTACTAATATAACTATAAGCCCTAGAGATTTAAGTAGTGTAAAGCAGGTAGTTAATAAATGGGGTAAAAAGTGTCTATTGATAGAACTTAAAGAGGATATGGTCCTAGATGGACTTGATTTGGAAACAGAGCAAATAGAAAAACATATCTAATATCTTATAAATATAAGGATGTATTTAATAAATACATCCTCATGTAAACTTAATTATAATCCTATTTTTTAAATATGCCAAAAGGTTTTCCTGTAGGTAAAAATTCCCTTCCAAAGTGAGGGTTTAATACAGCAGCAGCGGAACCATAAAAAGCTATAAGTGATGCTAATAATTCAGCTATTCCTGCTAGTTTAATAGAAAACTTTGGTGAAATGCCAAAATAAGTGAGTGCTAATCCTATAAACAAAAAGTTTATAAGAAAGAAAACTAAGAATAGTACCTTGTTGGTCTCAGCTGCTCCTATGGTCATAAATACAGTAAATATCAAGTATGCTATAAATGCAAATCCTAACTGCTTATGATCCATTCCAACTGTAATACCCTTTCCGAATACACCTGCGCCCATCATCCATGTCATGCCTACTGAGAACCAGAATAATGCAAAAGCTCCAAATGCTGTCGCTCCAAAAGTGTTTTGTCTTTTAGAATCGTTGATACAAGCAAATAGTTGGGCAAAACCGCCTAAAAATATGGCCCAGGGAATTATAAGAGAAGTCCCTTCGGTGATGCCAAGCTTCTCTGCAGAAGCTATTAATGTTACCACAGCAAGTCCAAATAATCCTAATGCAGATGGATCGCAGTTGGCAATTTTGATGTGTTGAGTTTCATTTGAATTCATAATAGTCCCCCTTATAAGTTATATTTGTAAAACGCTTACACATACATAATGTATCAAAAAAAAATGCATTTGTAAAGTCAATTTTGAAATTTCATAAATTTAGTTTTTTTTGCCCGGGTGAGAATGGAATTTATTTAATTTTTTATAACAATAGAATTTTTAAGTCGCTAAATGGTTTAGTAGTAGGTATAGGTTATTTCTAATTGAGAATTAAGATTTAACAATGAAGATTGAACTTTGTAAATGTAAATTTCTGGATTTATACGATAAAAAATATTGACATGATTAAGTATTATTGATATAATATTTAATACAATATTAAATATTTAAATGAACTTATTAAGAGAGGTGGAGGGAAAGGCCCTATGAAGCCCGGCAACCAGCATTTTATAATGCAGTGGTGCTAATTCCTGCAGCTTGTAGCTGGAAGATGAGTAAATCATTGGAATTTAAACTCAAGGATTTACCTTGGGTTTTTTATAATTTAACTGAACTTTAAAAGTTGACCAGAAAAACTGGAGACTAAATCTTAACTTATAAATATAAGATCTAGTCTTTTTTGTTTTGGTATATTTAAGTAAGTATTAAAGAAAGGGGGTAAAAAAGGTAGGTATTATGATAAGCATAAGAGATTTAAATAAGACATTTAATACACCTAATGGTAAAGTTGAAGTTTTAAAAAATATAAATCTTAAAATTGAGAAAGGAGATATTTTTGGTATTATAGGATTCAGCGGAGCTGGAAAGTCTACTATGATACGCTGCTTGAACAGACTTGAAGAACCTACCTCTGGTACTGTATTTATTGGAGATAAGGATATTACAGCTATGGGTAAAGATGAACTTAGGGAAGCCAGAAAGAAAATTGGAATGATATTTCAAGATTTTAACTTGTTTCATTCAATGACTGTATATAAAAATGTAGCTTTCCCTCTAAAGATAGCTGGCTATCCTAAAGGAAAAATAAAAGATAGAGTACATGAGATATTAGATTTGGTAGAGTTAAGTGATAAAATAGAGTCCTATCCTGCCCAATTAAGTGGAGGTCAAAAGCAAAGGGTGGGTATAGCAAGAGCTCTGGCCAATGAGCCAGATGTTTTGTTAAGTGATGAAGCTACTTCGGCATTGGATCCGCAAACTACTTATTCTATATTGGAACTTTTAAAAGATATAAATAAGAAACTTAATTTAACTATCCTACTTATAACTCATGAGCTAGATGTTATTAAATATATATGTAATAATATGGCTGTAATCGAAGAAGGTAGTATTGTGGAAACAGGAAGTACAAATTCAGTATTTTTAAATCCTAAAAGTAATACTGCTAAAAAGTTTGTTAAAATAATGGGAAATCTCAGTATGAATTCTGCATGTACTGGAGGTGGGGTAATATGACTGACGATTTTAAATCTTTGATTATGAAGGGATTATGGGAAACCATAGAAATGGTAATTATAGCTGGTGGTATAGCCTTACTTATAGGACTGCCGCTTGGAATTATTCTGGTTGTTACTAAAAAAGGACATATTTTAGAACATGAAAAGTTAAATAAGATATTGGCTACTATAGTAAATGCAGTAAGATCCCTTCCCTCTGTAATATTAATTGTGGTTCTACTGCCATTAGCTAGATTAGTTGTAGGGACTACATTGGGCATGAAAGCAGCCATTGTACCTATATCTATAGGAATATCACCTCTTTTAGCTAGAATTATTGAAACATCATTGGAGCAAGTAGAATGGGGGAAAATTGAAGCAGCCTTATCTGTAGGCGCAAAACCATTTCAGATTATATTAAGGATTTTAATACCAGAGGCCCTTCCTTCTCTTGTAAAGGGAGTTACAATTTCAATTATATCCATTATTGAATTTACTGCCATAGCTGGTGTTATAGGAGCAGGAGGGTTAGGAAGTCTGGCAATACGTTTTGGTTATCAGAGATTTCGTAAAGATATTATGGTAGCTACAGTGGTGATATTAATTTGTCTGGTACAGTTCATACAATTTTCAGGAGACCGTATTTCCAAGCATGTGAATAAAAAAAGGTATAAATTTGATTAATTATTTTTAAGGAGGATAAATTAATATGAAAAGAAAAAGTATAGTATCTTTATTGTTAGTACTAGCCATAGGGCTATTGTCAGGTTGTGGCAGTGGAGGAGATTCAAAAAATACTAGTAGTGGAAATGGCAAGAGTAACAAGGTCACTGTGAAAATAGGAGCAGCAGCAGTGCCTCATGCAGAAATATTAAATCATATAAAACCTGAATTAGCAAAGGAGGGGATAGATTTACAAGTTGTTGTTTTAGATAGCGAAGATGAGTTAAATCCAGCTTTACAGGAAAAACAAATAGATGCTAATTATTTCCAACATTTACCTTATCTGGAATCTGTGTCTAAGGAGAAAGGATATAATTTTGCAGTGGCCGGAAAAGTTCATGTAGAGCCAATAGGTTTTTATTCTGATAAAATTAAATCTAAATCTGAAATTAAGGATGGGGCTCAAATTGCTATACCTAATAATCCTTCTAATGAATATAGGGCTTTAGTACTTCTTCAAACACAGGGATTAATTAAGCTAAAGGCGGGGTTGGCTAATTACAGTGCTACACCCGGAGACATTGCAGATAATCCTAAAAATTTAAAATTTGTAGAAGTTGATTCTGCTCAGCTGCCAAGAGTATTACAGGATGTGGATGGTGCTGTAATAAATACAAATCTTGTGCTGGAAGCAAAGATGGATCCAAATAAAGCATTATTTAGAGAGGACAGCAATTCACCTTATGCAAATATAGTTGTTGTAAGAAAAGGAGATGAAAATAGAAAGGAAATTAAAGCCATAGTGGCAAAACTTAATTCAGAAGATGTAAGGAATTTCATAAAAAAGAAATATGGAGTTGCAGTAGTACCAGCTTTTTAAAATCTTAGAGAGCAATTTGGTAATATGTCAAGAAGAAGATGAAAAGAAAATGAAATTATTTTAAGCAAAAAGGGTAACTTTAACAAG
>NZ_JBJHZX010000021.1:0-93921 GCF_045310515.1 Candidatus Clostridium eludens
TCTTTTTGTAATGCAATAAATTTTTTAAAAATATAAACTTGTCAAAAAAGCGCTTGACTTTTCTTAGCAGGTTTTTAAACCCAAAATAAAACCAATAGGCAGGTGTGACATGGAATTAAACAGAAATTAAATAAGCACCGATATAAACTAGTGCTTATTTTTGTTCAAAAGTTTATAGTATATAAACTAAATGTATTTTAGGGATTGTACATGCTTTTTTATTACCAATCCCAATCGTCATAGACATCACCAATAAATATAGGGAATATGAATGGAGGAAAACCTCTTCTACGTCTGCGGCGCCTACGCCTACGTCTTCTACGACCTTCTTGTCTATATCCAGGATCGAAGTCATCATCATCGAAGTTGTTATCATCTGCATTTGTGTCTGCATATTGATCCTCTATTGATTGATCATAAGGTATTGAATGATATGGACAATGCATGCAAGCTTCAGGCTGATAGAAATTTTCATCTTTTTCTTTACTGATGTTGTTATTAGAATCACTAATACTCATTAAGTGCCTCCGTAAATTTATTTACAATGCATACTATGAGTAAAATAGTAAATTTGTGAATAAAAGTTAAAAATGTATTGGAAAGCATATATAAATATTAAAGTTAGAGCATACATATAAATATAAGTGTTCTAAGTTATTAAAACTTAGAGAAAAAATGAGTGCCTGTCATCTAGGGTGCTTATTTTTATATTTTAACATACGCATAATGATATCATAACAATTAGTGAATATAATAATACATATAACCTTAGAAAAATAATATAGCCCCACAGACATTATAGATATGTAAGAATGATAGCACCGTGTCTAGGGTTGCAGGGCACGTTAAATATGGCTGCAACCACTCTTTAAACTTTAACGCTAAGTTCGATATAGAAATGAATGCCTCAGATAACAGGCATTCATTTCTTATTATGTGTAAATACTTATTTAACGTATACAAAACGATATTATAACAATTAGTAGTTATAATAATACATGTAAGATAATAACCAAAATAATGCTATAGGCTATGTATTAGAATGATTAATATATAGCCTATAGACCCCAATTATACAAAATGTTATATCTCTTATGGCATATATGTAAAGATAAGTACCAAATATATTGTTGGTGCTTATCTTTAATTTTTAATATTAAGTTGATCCTTCAAAGCAGCTTGGAGAACTTGAGAAAAATTAATCTTTTCTTGATAAAGGATGTCTGTCTACTAGAACATTAGCAATAATGGCTTCAATAGCAGTTCCAGGTAATACTAGTCGTCTTTCCTTATCAAAATTTATCTTATCATTAATATATTCTGCAATCTTAAGCTTTCTGCAGTATTTTAAAATTAATGGTATAGCTGCATCTATAACAGGTTTTATATTTTTTATATTCATTTTTTTCTCCATGTACTATATTTGAACAATATAATAACATATTCTAATATCTTAGTGGAGTACTAAATGTAATTAATTATTTGCTAATTTTTACGTGCGGAATGTAGGTTATAAATACGAATATACAGACCAAACAACAGATAGACAAAATATATTGGATTCGCATAAAGATTTAATTTTAATTGAAGAACAGAATATCACAGAAGGCAACTTTCTGATATTCACAGATATAAAACCACAAGGCAGGGATGATATAAAAAATAAGGACAGTAAAATCTACTATCCTATCTTGATATCATAATTATATCTACATCTTTATTGTTTTGCATTGCGATAAGGGTAGCTCGATGCTTGTCCTTTGTGGCTGTGAAGGTACTAGGTTTATGTTCCTCAGTTATAGTCCATCCATTTTTCTTTAAGATATTCTCATAGTTTTGCAATACATCAGCTCTAGTAGTATTTTTTATAGTATAACTTGAACTAGATACTCCATATTTATTTGGTGATGAATTACAAGTTGCTTTCATTTCGCTGTTATATGCAGGGACATATGAGAATTGTTTGGTTTGAGCAGACCTATAAGTAATAATACCCCATGCAAGTAAAGCAAGAACCACAAGTGCTGCTGATAAAATATATAATTTTTTTTCATAAAATCACCTCTGTAATGTTTTTCGCTATACTATATTTTAATACATTGAGAGGTGATGTCAAGTTTTAAAAATTAACAATAGAGAATTATTACGACTTAAGGACTTATAAATTAAGTCTTTTTATTTTGCCTAAAAGTGATTTGTGGCATATGAGGAAAATAATTTATAATACTGAGATAACACATTCAGAGTTTTGGAGAAATCCAGGACTCTTTTAAGTTACAAGGTAAAATGAAAGGATTTTAAGAGTACTCTTTTTTAGTTCTAAAAAATACTTCTAATGCTATTGTAGCCGGAATAACTGGCCAAGCAGCTCAAGTCCAAGCTACAACTCAACAGCCAACAGTAGCATCTAAGTATGAAGAAACTATACCTCAAGGAGTTTTTCAAATACCAGGCACTGCAGGGTATATTGAGCAGGCTTCGGATGGCAGACTTATTGTGCACAAAGACAGGGGTAACTATGTAGCCATAGGAAAGGGTTTATAGATGTATACTGGAATGATAATAACGGCCATGGTGGTTCTAAGAGAATAAGTGGTTTAGTATGATATAAGTCATACTAAATTTTTGATTTTTAAAATAAATAATATTTAAATACTATTAAAATAAGAGAGTGTAAAAATGATAAATGATATATTAAAAAATACAATACAGGATATATGTTATATAGGAGTTACAACTATAGCTGGCATAGCTACTTATTATGGAAAGAAATCTATAGGTAGCAAGCAGGAGCTTATAGGAAAGCAAAAAGAGGCATTGAAACAACAGTTAGGAGATGCACAGTATAATAAAGATGTAGATACAGCTAAAAGAATAATTATGGCTGTGGAGCAGATGGGTAAAGAATATAACTGGGAAGGAGCTATAAAACACAGCAAGGTTGTAGAGAAAATTACGACTCAAACTGGACTAAGTGCAGGAGACATATTTGATATTATAAAAGCTACTGTTTCGGAGATAGGCAAGGATAAGAAAACTTCACCTACACAAACTGTGCAGTAATAATTCATTAGTGGTCTTAACAGACCACTATATTTTTGCCTAATATGTAAGAGGTGCTTGATTGGACTCTTTTAAACAACTTTCTAATAATCTGTATTCTTGTATTGCATATTCTAAAGCTACACTATGGTTAAATCCAGCATTTCTAGCTAATTCATACCTATATAATTGAGAGTTATCCATATATTTTAAATCATCCTTTAATATGTCATAATTATATATTATAATCTTTTGTTTATTATTGAAAGTTATTACTTTAGGTTGCCTTGCATTTTTAATCTTATTAATAAATTCTTCAAAGTTCATTCTTAGCTCATCCTCACATTTCCATCTCGTAAAATTATTTAAAAAATACTCTTCTCTATGTAATTACGTTTATTCAATAAAATTAAAGGGGGTAGGAATACATTTAATTTATTCATTGTTTTTTATTATTTAATTACTTTTGTGGGGTTTTACAACTATAGGTACTTATTTGGAGCTAAAATGACACTTTAATAATTTGAAGTTTGCAGGGATTTTTCTGGTAGGCCTTATTTTTATATCTAAATATATACTCACCTCAAAAATATTAATATGTGCAACAATGTAAAATAAAAACCCTCCAGCTTAAAATTAAGTTGGAGAGTTTAATTAATATAAGTAGCTGACTCATGGACAGCCAGAACAATAAAAGGAGTTTAGTTATATATTAATTATGATAATTAATCGAAATCTTCATCTGAATCCCAATCATCTGATCTTCCACCCTGAGGCGGTCTTCCCTGAGGCGGTCTTCCCTGAGGCGGTCTTCCTTGAGGCGGTCTTCCCTGAGGTGGCCTTGGAGGTACATGAATTGGAGTAATACGTAATATGTCACGACGGTGAACACGAACAGGTCGGTTACCAGAATGAGTAAATATGGTTAAGGATACTATGTCTGTACGCCGATTGTAAGCATTTATATGCGCTGTGACTGTGCCACGTCCCCTAATGTCGACAAGTACAGTTTGACCGACATGCGATTGTATTACTTCAGGACTAATACGTTGCCTAAAGTAGTCATAGTAGTCGTTATAGTAATCGAAAGGACAATAATAATTTTCCACAGTTTATTTCTCCTTGTATTTCTCGCTTCAATGTTTATATTATGTCAGTAAAATACTTTTGGGAACAATTTAATAAAATTTATATAGTTTTAATTTGAAGTTTTAACTCACAACAAAAAAGCTGAACAAAGGCCAGCTAAAAAAATTTGAAAGGAATAATGTTACTTAATAGTATAACCCAAATTTATGAATTGTATACAATAGTATAGGAAATAGCTTTAATTAGAATGTAAAGTATCCTCCAAATACTAGATAAAAATTGTTATATTAAAAAGCCCTAGAACTAACCAGGGCTTTTATGAATTAAGGTAAGACATAATCGAGTGAGATATTAAGTATTTTTATGAGCATTAACCATTATATCCAATTTATCTTATTTAAAACAAAAGAGAGTTTTTACACTCTCAAATTTTTTTCCAGGTATCATAAAACCAGTCAGTTTTCTCCTTGCCAAACTGCCTTGTCACTTCTTTTTTAACCTTCTCATCATATATGCAATCTGACTTATAGTTATTAGCAATTTCAAATACTTTATTGTACATTAAAGCAAATAATTCCTTGTTATGCATCTCCATATAATCATATCCTTTCCATATTAATTATACCTTCTTATACAGCATGTATCAATTTTTATTTTTTGTAAAATATTAGGACGAATATTAAAACTTATATAGAAATAAATACATAAGCTGATATAGGGGTGGTCTATGTGGGTGTGAAGAATAAACTTAAAGAGAGTTGATTGTATATTTATCTTAGATTCGGGCAAAATAATAATATTAGAAGTTGATATATATAACCGCACAAAAGAAATAAAGATAAAAGACGTATTAAACATACTAGCAGAAACTAAAGCAGTAGTGGAATTTTGGATTGTCTGCAAATGTTCGAGGCGTGAGCGTGTGCCAGGAGTAAAATATATAGAAATGAAAAATATAAAAGATATTAAGTTATGAATCAATAATACGTATAATATCATAATTTAAATAAATGATATAAAGTAAATAAAATCAGTAGCTTAAGAAACGTTAGGGTATCCATGGATACCCTTTTTGATATATTTTTAGACATATTAGCTTATCTGAAGCTTAAAAACCCATGCATCATGAATAGAAAATGATACATGGGATTTATGTAATTGATATGACAGAAAACTTATAAATCAATTATATTATACCGGATTTAAAAAAAAACAGCAATTAAAGTTACCTGTATCATTTTGGCGGAATGACTATTACCTCTATTGTATTTTATATAATAGCTTTTATTATAGGTATAACTAATGTTGGAACCTTCAAAGATCTGCAAGTATGGTCAATACTTAATTTAATATTTGCCGCATTATTGTTATTTCATCTATTTAAAAATAAGGAGTTATATAATGGCAATAAACAAGGCAACATAAAAGATAATGATGCGAAATAATAAATGTATGATAGATAAACCATTTATTAGTGATGTTAATTAATCTGGTCAGAAGGTCCGCCTATGGCTGTTGCCCCAATTAATGAAGTGAGGAAAGTAATAAATTATGCAGTAAGTGTAATTCCGCCTAAAAAAATAATGATGGGTATTCCACTATATGGATATGATTGGACACTTCCCTATACTCCAGGAGGTGAGTTTGCCGAAAGTATTGGAAGTCAAGAAGCAATAAATAGAGCCAGAAGATATGGGGCGCAGATTAAATATGATACCAGGGCCCAATCTCCATACTACAATTATATAGACGAAGAGGGAAAGCAGCATGTAGTATGGTTCGAAGATGCAAGAAGTTTAGAGGCAAAATATAAACTTGTAAATGAATATGGATCGAGAGGTGTAAGTTACTGGAAGTTAGGCAGTCCATTTCCACAAAATTGGCAAGTTGTAGATAATATGTTTCAGATTACAAAAGTCATACCGCCTACTCCTACTGGATAAAATAAAACAGAACTCTAGGGTGAATGTGTTACCCTAGGGTTCTATTGTTATACAAAAATATGTTATATATCTTTTGTAAATCACCATTTATTTCTTATTATCCAATTTACAACAAAAATAAACACCGAGGATTTATCATCCCCGGTATGAAGAAAATAATGATTACATTAAAAGATAAATGGGTAATATAAACACCTTTAATAAAAGGATAGGTTACATAAACAGTATGTGCAAAATTAGATTTATTATGTATGAGAATTTTAAAGAGGGGTGACTATAGTTAAGAATCACTTCAGTTACTATTTTTATGTATTCTATTACCACAATATGGACAATAATAAAAAGTAGAGTCTATCTGTGAAGAACAATGAGGACAGAAATTATAGCTATTGTTATGACTATCACAATGTGTATATTCCTTTTTAATTTCTATCATTTCACCATTTTCTATTTGAACACCGATATTATTATCAAGTGTGCATAGTTTCATACAGCAATGAGTCTTGATAAAATAACGCCTATTCCACTTCCATAAAGGGATGAAAAAAATATGAAAATAGTCATAGGATTTTAAAATATCATAACGACCATAAGCACTGCATAATGGACAAATATTATTTTGGTTTACTAGGATATTTTTAGTTTTATTCTCAATTCCGAAGATTCCAATAAAGAACATTAATTTCACTCCAATCATTCCAGAATGTTATTAAACTCGTGTAATCATACAATAATTCTTCAACGTTAATCCTATCCATGTATTATAGATTAGATAAATTTGAAATTCAATACCTTTGACAGAACACAAGATTTGTTATTTGATATTAAGTTGTTGGCATAGCAGTTCACATTTGGTAACATAATATTATTAAGAAAGAAGGTATTGGATAATTAGACAAAAACTAATTTTTGAAATTAAGTAGGTGTAACTTATGCGTAGAATAATTTTTCTTGTAGATATGAATGCTTTTTTCATAAGTTGTGAATCTACACGGCATCCTGAGATTATTGGAAAACCTGCAGCTGTAGCAGGAGATCCTAAAAATAGAGCAGGTATCATTCTAACGGCAAATTATGAAGCCCGAAAATTCGGAGTTAAAACAACCATGGTTTTACATAAAGCTTTGGAGCTTTGTCCAAATATGATAATTATTCCTCCGGATCATAAGTTCTATAAACGTAAATCCAAGGAGGTCATGGATATACTCTCAGAGTATACTCCAGTTATTGAACAAAATAGTATTGATGAAGCATGGCTTGACATGACTGGCTGCCAAGGAATATTTGGAAGTCCATATGAATCTGCAAAACGAATTATGAAACACATTAATAATAAACTAGGTTTGAAATGTTCCATAGGTATATCTGAAAATAAATTTCTGGCCAAAATGGCTTCTGAGATGAAAAAGCCACTAGGTATTACAGAACTTTGGAAAAAAGATATTGAACTTAAATTATGGCCACTTCCGGTTCAGTTCATGCATGGAGTTGGAAAACAAACTACACAAAAACTCCACAAAATGGGAGTTAAGACTATTGGAGAACTTGCACTTTCAGATAGGAGATATATTGCAAAAAAACTTGGGAAAATAGGTGCCGAAATCTGTCAGCTTGCTAATGGAATAGATATTTCACAGATAAAACCGCGTTCACAGAATGATTTAAAATCAATTGGCAAGTCCATTATACTATCCCGAGATATTTCAGATATAGACAGTGCAAAGATTGTTTTGATGAAGCTTTCTGATGAGGTTGGAATGGCTGCTCGCAGATATGATAAGAAAGGCCGTACAGTACAAATTAATATTAAATATTCTAATTTCCAGTGTATTACCAGGCAAACAACTGTACCAGCAACTTATCTGGTGCAAGAAATTTATTCTGCTGGAGTTAAGATGCTTTGTAAAAGTTGGAATAGACAGCTGCCTGTACGGTTATTAGGAATAAGCCTTAGTGGATTTGACAGAGATAATAATAATGAACAGATATCTATATTTAATATGCTGGAGACGGTCAATGAAAAAAATGATTTAGACAAGATAGATAAGATAGAAACTACTATCAATAATATACGCCAAAAGTATGGCTCTTCAATAATTAATCGTGGAATATTAATGAAAAAGGGTAATAAAAATTAATTCTATTTATTTGCAACAACTTAATTTGGAAGTATAATAATGCACTAAAATTTAAATTGAAATAAGTTATGTAATAAACAATTTATTTTTCTCATATAAATAGTCAAGTAAATTAAAATGGCAAAAAGGGGATGTTAAAATTGTTTACGAAAGAAAGTAAGAAACATTTCTTTTACATAATGATTTTTTTCTTGTTTATTGTACAAAGTATACTTCCTTCAAAAGTATTTGCAGATGATGACTCAAAAACTATAAATACAGATTCTATCAGGGCTAAAGTAGTACAAATAGTGTCTACTAAAAAGGAGACTGTTAATGCAGGTGACAGAAATATTGTTGTAGAAGACCAGACATTAAAAATACAAATTTTAAGCGGAAAACATGAAGGTGAGAATGTTATTATAAAAAATACTGTGGACCCATCTAAGCAGGGAAATCTGGTATCAGGTATTTCTATCTATAAGTGAAGATAGTAATGGCAATATAACTTCATCTAATATTTATCAGGTTGCAAGGGATAAACCTCTAACTTATTTACTCATCTTCTTTATACTTTCTATGATATTAATTGGAAGAGGTAAAGGGTTTAAGTCTATAATAACATTAGCATTTACTTGCTTTATGATAATAGAGGTATTCCTAAATTTAATATTACAAGGATATAATCCTATTACTGTTTCAATATTTGTTTGTATTTCTATAACTATTATATCTTTGGTTATTATAGGAGGAATAAATCGAAAAACAATTTCAGCTATCATCGGGACAAGTAGTGGGGTGATTATATCTGGAATTATATCATTTATAATAGTTAACGTAGCTAAAGTTTCAGGAGTGGGTACTGAAGAAGCCCAACTACTCATGGATGCGCCACTTAAACATGGCCTTGATTTTAAAGCTATTTTATTTGCAGCTATACTTATAGGAGCTCTTGGAGCTGTAATGGATGTAAGTATGTCTATAGCATCAACCATGACTGAAATAAAACAGGCCAATCCAAGAATTAGTCCGGGAAAACTTATGAAAGCTGGAATGACTGTAGGCAGAGATACGATGGGAACCATGGCCAATACTCTAATTCTTGCATATATTAGCGGTTCTATATGTCTGGTTTTGGGATATTTAGCCAATGACAGTAATTTTTTAGATATAGTAAACCAGGACATGATTGCTTGTGAAATTATTAAAACGTTGGCTGGAAGTATAGGTTTAATTTTTACAATTCCAATAACTGTTATTGTATGCTGTATTTTAAGTGATTGAAATTTTTATACCAGCATAACAAGATAAGGTTTAATATTATAGAGTGTGGTCAATTGCACCTCCAAATGTTGTATATAAAATTAACATTTGGAGGTGTATTTTTAATGCCAAGACTAAAGTCAAATATTGTAAAAGAAAATTGATTTTCTATTTAAGAAAAAATTAAGGTTTAATTTTCATATCATTCATAAATTGAGAGAATAATAGACACTTTTATAATGTAATATTTTATTAAGAAATAGTATTTAGAGAAAATAAACCTATTATGAATAGGTAATTAAAGGAGTTGATAAATTGAATAAAAAAATAAAATTTACAAGAGAAACTGTTGGAGTGTCTCTAATTTTAATATTATCTGCGGTATTAAATTTGGCCAATTTAAGTATAGAAGGCTATGGCAATACTTTCTATGCTGCAGGCGTAAAAAGCATGATGATGAACTTTAAAAATTTCTTTTTTGCATCCTTTGATCCAGCAGGATTTGTAACTATTGATAAGCCGCCTTTAGGCTTTTGGATTCAAACTATATCTGCAAAAATATTTGGTTTTAGTGGATGGAGCATAATTCTTCCACAAGCTCTCGCTGGAGTAATTTCAGTAGCAATTATATATCATCTTGTTAAAAGATCCTTTGGAATTTCAGCAGGATTAATTGCAGCATTATGTCTTGCAGTAACTCCAATATCTGTAGCAGCAGCTAGGAACAATACAATTGACAACTTGCTTGTTTTGCCCCTGTTGCTTGCCTGCTGGGCTGCTCTTATAGCTGCCGAAAAAGGTAAGATTAGGTATCTTATATTAAGTTTAGTTCTTATAGGAATAGGTTTCAATATAAAAATGGTAGAGGCATATATGGTAGCTCCTGCTATATATATAACATATCTTCTTGCTTCTACTATGGGTTTTAGAAAGAGAATAAAGCATCTTGTTTTAGGTACAGTTGTACTTTTAATAGTATCATTATCATGGGCCATAGTGGCAGATTTGGTGCCAGCAAGTAACAGACCTTACATAGGCAGCAGTACTAATAATACAGTTATGCAGCTTATAATAGGTCATAACGGATTAGAGAGAATTGGAATAGGTGGAAGAAATGGCGGTAGAATTCAGCAGCGAAGAACGTTAGAAAATCAATCAAGTAGAATGAATAATACGAGAAGGTTGGGTGAAAGCAATCTTAGGAATAGGTTTAATTCATCTACTGCCAATAATCCATATGCTAATAATGCTCAGCGTGGTATGGGAGGTAATTCCAATGCCGGCATTTTTAGATTGTTTAACAATGGCAATATGTCAGATCAAATATCCTGGTTTTTACTATTTGCTATTATTGGATTTATTGCTGCTGCAATAAAGGAAAAGTTAAAAGCTCCTTTTGATAGTAGAAGAAAATTATCTTTAATATTGTGGGGTATGTGGTTAGTATCTGAGTTTGTATATTTTAGTTTCTCAAGAAATATAACACATACATACTATTTAACAACAATGGCACCATCCATTGCAGCTTTGACGGGAATTGGATTATCAGTTATGTGGAGTTTTTATAAAGAACATGGGTTAAAATCGTGGATTCTGCCAATAGCACTTATAGCCAATGGTTGTGTAGAAATACTTATTTTGTCTTATAAGTATAATACCTCAAAGGTTTGTAAGATTATAATTGCAGTGACAGGAATTTTATGCATTGTATCTTCAATAATATTATGTATAATTAATTTAATTAAAAATAAGAAGAAAACTTTAGGTGAAAATTATATGCTAAGTAAAGTAGTAATTACTGTTGCCTTTATAGGGATTTTAATTCCTCCTACAGTTTGGTCATTTACTCCAATGTTTTATCCTATGAATGGAAGTAGTCCATCAGCCGGGTTAGAGCTTGTACACAATAATCAGCAGAGAGGTTCAAGTGTTAGTAGTAACTCAAAGCTTATAAAATTTTTAGAAAACAATAAAGGTAATGAAAAGTATTTTGTTGCAGTTCCATCAGCCACGTCTTATGGTTCGGATTTAATACTTAAAACTGGTGAACCTGTAATGGCACTGGGAGGATTTAGTGGATCGGATCCAATACTCACTGTAGAGCAGTTTAAGCAATTGGTTAAGGATGGAGATATAAGATATGCTTTAATAAATACAGGTAATAATAGAGGTTTTGGAGGAAATACTTCAAATAATGCTATTATGAACTGGATTAGAGAAAATGGTAAGGTGGTTCCAGACAGCAAGTGGAAAGATTCTAATACTTCAAATAGTCAAAGAGGAAATGAAAGATTTGGTGCATATGGTGGATTTAATGTTGAAGGAAATTCTACTGAATTATATGATTTAAAGTCTATTGTAAAATAATATAATTTCAGCTTTTTTTAAAATTCTTTATAAAATTTTTAAAATTGCTTTAAAGATATTTTAAGGTACTCCTCTATAATGAAGTTGTAATAATGAAGAGGCAGTGAAAAGACTTTAACTGTTTCATAAATTGAGGAGGAGTTGAACTATGAATAAAATCAAAGTGTTATATGATGTATTTAATACATTAAAGGAAAAAGAAGTTTTTAATGGCGTAGTTAAATTAGAGGCCGTAAAAGGAAAAACTAAAATAATTTCGTTTGTTAATGAATTTTTAAAGAATAATACAAATGGAGAAGCAAAGGTTAAGACAAACAGTGAAATTAACATTGATGGTAATACGGCAAAATGTGATAGCAGCAGAGAGTTTAATATGAAGGATTTTTCTAATCATAATTTCTGTGATGCACATCATTACCATCATGGAATGCACCACATGCAGGGACATGGGCATAATTTTCACCATGGTTTAAAAAGTAAACTGGATAAAATTACTTTTATGTTCAGTATTTTAAATAATTTAAAAGCTGAGGAAAAGGATGCCAAATCCATATTAACAATAGATCTAAAAGAAATTTTAAAAGAAGTAAAAGATATGAAAGCTAAATTTCATAAAGATTTAGGTAAGGATGGACTTGATGAATTTCATAAGAAGTTTCATAAAGAACATGAACATGAGCATCATAAATACCATAAGCTTATAAAAGAACTTTTATCTTCGGAATATAAAGATGCTGCATTAAATATAATCATCAATAAAAACAATGAAGTAGAAAAAGTTGAAATAACAGCTAATGGAGAAACAAATGTTAATGCTTCAGTAAATTTTGTCTGGTAAGTTTTAAGTTTAAAGTTGTATAATTAAGGCATCTGAAAATAAATAACAGGTCACATACTACAGTATACTGGCTGGTTATGTATTTTTAGGTGCCTAAATATTATCTTAAATGTTCGGAAACTTTATTGTGACATGGAATTTACAAACATTTAAAGGAGAGGGAAATTATAATTGTGAATAGAAAATATTTTAATAAATGGCCTAATAAAATGTATATAAAACATATAAAGTATCATAGTAAACATGATAAACATGATCATTTACATATGGAGCATCATAATCATTATCACCATCACCACCATCAGGAATTTTATCAGTTCCAAAGATATTTAAAATGGTTAAGACCAATTACATTTCTGATTCCTATTGCAATAATTTATTTTATATTTAAATTTATTGGAGTTAAGGCCATAACTATATTTATTGCCATAGTTTTCGGTGCCAGTCAAGTTATCCATTTATTAGTATTGTTAAGTTTAGAAAAAAGGATAATTAAGCCTATAGAAAAGCTGCAAAAAGGAGTAGAACAGATATCCAGTGGGAACTATGAAGTGAGAATTGAAAATGATATTTTCAATGAGATAGGTGTATTGATAGGCCAATTTAATGATATGGCACAAAAACTTGAAAAAGGTGAAAAAGCAAAACAAGAATATGAAAACAACAGGAAAGCACTTATAGCTAATATATCTCATGATTTAAAGACCCCAATAACTTCTGTAAGTGGATATATAGAGGCTATACTGGATGGAGTGGTTACATCACCTGAAAAAATAAGTAGTTATCTTAAGATTGTTGAGAGTAATATAAATTATATAAATAAGCTTATAGATGACCTATTTTTGTTTTCAAAGCTGGATCTGCAAAAACTAGAATTTAAATTTCAAATTGTAAAAATAAAATCTTTTATGCAGGATTTGATGGAGGAGTTTAAATTTACCCTAGGAGAAAAAAATATTATTTTTAATTTTTATGATAATATTGAAGAAGAGTTACAGGTGAATATAGATGGAAAAAGAATATATCAAGCTATGAGAAATATTATAGGTAATGCTGTTAAATACGGAGCAGTTAATAATTTAAGTATAAATACTGAACTTATTAAAAAAGGTAATTTTATAAAAATCAATATAGAGGACAATGGACCAGGTATAGAAAAAGATAAACTTCCCCATATTTTTGATAGATTTTATAGGGTAGATACAGAACGAACTAAAGATTTGATGAGCACAGGCCTTGGTTTAGCTATTGCCAGAGAAATTATAGAAGCTCATGGTGGAAGTATTTCTGTTTATAGTGTATTGAATGAAGGAAGTACATTTACAATAATGCTTCCAATAATGAATTCATAAGGAAAGATGTGAATACAATGAAACAAATTCTAATTATTGAAGATGACAATAATATTGCCAATTTGGAGAAAGATTATCTAAAACTTAATGGATATAAAGTGGATATATGTGAAGATGGAGAGTTAGGATTAAAAAAGGCTCTTTTAGGTACATATGACATAATAATAGTGGACTTAATGCTTCCTAAAAAAAGCGGATACGAAATAGTGACAAAGGTCAGAGAAAAGCTTGAGATTCCTATAATAATCGTATCTGCAAAGAATGAAGATATAGATAAAATTAGAGGACTTGGTTTTGGAGCAGATGATTATATGACAAAACCTTTTAGTCCGGCGGAATTGGTGGCACGAGTCAAATCTCATATGATAAGATATGAGAGGTTATCAGGTAAAAAGACTATGCTTGAGATTATAACTTATAAAAGTTTAGAGATTAAAACAGATTCTCACAAAGTTTACATACGGGGAAAAGAAATAATATTAACCACTAAGGAATATGAACTTTTATTATTTCTGGCTTCAAATCCTAACATAGTTTTTACAAAAGAACAATTATTTAATTCTATATGGGGTGAAGAATACTGTGGAGATACAGCTACTGTAGCTGTACATATACAAAAACTAAGAAAAAAAATAGAGAAAGATCCCGGTAATCCAGAATATATTGAGACCATTTGGGGAACTGGCTATAGATTTAATTCGTAAACTTTAGAAAGATGAAAGTAAAGTTTTGTGCATTAAGACTTTACTTTCATCTTAATTTTTATCCGATCGCTACCATTGCTAACACCCCCATCTTCTGTCAAAGTGGGGGATAAGCACTGCTACGCGCCTGGATAAGTTCTTCTAAGGTTCAGCTGGAGAGAGTCATCCTTATAAGTAAACTCCATCTGAACCTAAGAATCACTTGATTTTTAGGTATATTGACAATGTTGAAAAATGTATTAATTTGACGAACGAAAATTAAAGGATATTATGCTCTTATGTGGAAAAACATATATAAGCTATATGTTACTTTATTTAGAGGAGGTGAAGTTAAGAAAAAGAAATTATAAATTATGTGTATTGGTTAATTATGCATGTTCAGAATATTCTTGTATCTTTTCCGAAATGACTCTATTCATTAACTTATGTTACGATTTTTAGTATAGATTAAGCTTTTCCTTAAGCAACCTCGTGAAAATTTTGCAAATAAGATTTTACTAAGAAAAGAGTGATATAATGAAAATTTTAATGATTTCCTGGGAATACCCACCTAAAACTATAGGCGGATTGTCAAATCACATATATTATTTATCCCGTGCGCTCTATAAAAAAGGGCATGAAATTCATGTAATTACTTGTGAAGAAGGAACAGCACCTGTTGATGAAAATGATAATGGAGTTTTTGTCCATAGAGTTACACCCTACTCTATAGATACTCAAGATTTTACTAAGTGGGTAATGCAGCTTAACTTTGCCATGGTAGAAAGAGCTGTTAGATTGATAAATCAATCTGGGAGATTTGATTTAATACACGCCCATGACTGGCTGGCTGCTTTTAGTGCAAAGACATTGAAGTGGTCCTTCAAAATACCTATGGTATGTACCATACATGCCACAGAATATGGAAGGAATGGTGGTATAAGTACTGTAACTCAAAGATATATCTCATCTACTGAGTGGATGCTTACCTATGAATCATGGAAAGTAGTTGCATGCAGTAATTATATGAAGAACCAGATAAATAAAATATTTTCAACTCCAGAGGAAAAGATATGGGTTATTTCAAATGGAATTGATGTGGAAAAGTTTCAATTTAATTTTGATTGGATGAAATTTAGAAGAAAGTATGCTTTAGATAATGAAAAAATAATTTTTTGTATAGGAAGACATGTTTTTGAGAAAGGAATACATCTTCTTATAGAGGCGGCCCCTAATATTATAAGCAGGTACAATGATTGTAAATTTATAATAGCAGGTACAGGTCCAATGACAGAGGAATTAAGAGATAAAGTTAAATATTTTGGATTAGAAAATAAGTTTTTATTTACAGGGTATATGGATGAAGTGGAAAAGAATAAGCTATATAGAGTTTCAAATGCAGCAGTGTTTCCATCTCTTTATGAACCTTTTGGTATTGTAGCTCTTGAGGCAATGGCGTCGGCATGTCCTGTAGTTGTTTCTGATACAGGTGGATTGAGTGAAATTGTAGAGCATAGGAAAAATGGACTTAAATGTATAAATGGAAATACTAATAGCATAGCAGATAACATAATTGAGCTTCTATATGACAATGAACTTGCAGAATATATTAGGTATAATGAAAAAAATACTGTGAGGGACAGATTTACCTGGACTAAAATAGCAGATTATACTTTAAAAATGTATAATCAAGTTTTGGAAGAGGCAAGTGGCACGGAGTGGAGAAAGATAGAAAGTAAAAATAGCAATTTGGATGTTAGAATTAAGGAGAAAAAATATTTAAATATAAAAAATAAATAAAGGGTGTGATGTTTATGAAAGCTATAATAATGGCAGGAGGAGAGGGAACTAGATTAAGGCCCCTAACCTGTAACATACCTAAACCCATGATGCCTGTTATAGGAAAACCTATAATGGAATATATTTTAGAACTACTTAGAGCTACTGGAATAAAGGATATTGGGGCTACCCTGCAATATTTACCGGATGAAATAATAAACTATTTTGGAGATGGTAAAGAGTTTGGAGTAAACATTAGTTATTTTATAGAAGAAACCCCCTTGGGTACCGCAGGAAGTGTTAAGAATGCAGAAGCATTTTTAAATGATACTTTTATTGTTATAAGTGGCGATGCCCTTACTGATATAGATTTATCTGAGGCAATTGCTTATCATAAAAAAAAGGGAGCAGTGGCCACCCTAGTACTTAAAGAGGAACCTGTACCCTTGGAATATGGTGTAGTGATCACAGATGACAATGGCAAAGTTACTGGCTTTCTGGAAAAGCCAGGCTGGGGAGAAGTATTTAGTGATAAGGTAAATACAGGAATATATATTTTAGAGCCCGAAATATTTAAATATTATAATAAAAATGAAAAATTTGATTTTAGCAACGATTTATTTCCAATACTTCTTAGAGAAAAAGCACCTATGTTTGGATATGTGACAAATGCATACTGGTGTGATATAGGAAATATTGACCAATATATGAGATGTAATTTTGATATATTAAAGGGGTTAGCCAATGTAACTATAAATGCACAAAAATACAGTGAGGATATATGGATAGGAGAAGACTGTCAGATAAGTTCCAAAGCTAAAATTTTAAAACCAGTGTATATAGGAAGCGGCAGCAAAATATACACTGGTGCCCAAATTGGTCCATATACAGTTTTAGGAAAAAATAATATCATATCTTCTGATGCTACTATGAAAAGAGGTATACTTTTTAATAATTGTTATATAGGAGATAAGGTCCAGATAAGAGGTGCCGTTCTTTGTAACAAAGTTCAAGTGGAATATCAATGCTCTATATTTGAAGAAGCTGCTGTGGGAAATGACACTATTATAAAGGAGAAAGCAACAGTAAAACCTGGTGTAAAGATATGGCCAAATAAAATAATAGAGAACAGCACTGTAGTAAGTTCCAATATCATATGGAAGGAGAAAGTTTCCAAGTCCATTTTTGGTAAACATGGTATTAGTGGTGAGATAAATATAGATATAACCCCGGAATTTGTATCAAAGCTTGGCTCTGCCTATGGATCCATTTTAAAGGCAGATTCTAAAGTTGCCATAGCTTGCAGTGACAACGGAGCTGCGCAGATGTTTAAATATTCTCTAGCTACGGGTTTGCTGTCTATGGGTATGGAAGTGCTGGATCTAAAAAAAATGCCCAGGGCGTTTATAAGACAGTCCATTCTTTTCTTTGGGGCACAGGCAGGTATTTATGTATCTGTGAACGAAAATTCGGGTGAAAAGGTTACCATAATATTTATGGACAAGAATGGATTAAACATAGACAGGAATATGGAGAGAAAGATAGAAAGTAGCTTTATAAGGGAGGACTTTAGGAGAGTTAAAACGGATAATTTTAAACATCTAGATCATATTTATAATTGTCTTGAGTACTATATAAGGCAGCTTATAAATGGACTTTCTATAGAAAATATAAAAAATCAAAAATATAAAGTGGTTTTGAGTATAAATAATGCTATGATACTTGAAATAATGAATGAAATTTTTAAGGAACTTAAAATAGAGGTGAAATTACACTATGAATTCAATGATATTGATACTTTAGTAAAGAAAGTTATGGAGGAGAGTGCAAATTTAGGGATACAAATAGATGATGAATGCGAAGTGCCAATTATTGTAGATGAAAAGGGAAATGTAATAAAGGATAATTTATATGAAGCATTAAATGCACTGGTTATGATAAAATCTCATAATTTAAAAACTCTAGTAGTTCCAGTTACAGCTTCTTCCACCCTAGAAAGAGTAGCTGAAATGTGTGGGTGTAAATTTATAAGAACTAAAACATCTCACAAATGTATATTAGAAGTTTACTTGAAAAATATACAGAATATAAGCAAAAGAGAAATGATTAGAGCATATCTTATGACTTTAGATGCAGTAAGTGGGTGTGTTATGACTATTAATTTTATGGCAAATTGCAATAGGGGCCTTTCGCAGATAATTTCAAGTATACCTCAATATTATGCTTCAAAGAAAGAGGTAGAGTGTCCTTGGAACATGAAAGGTAGACTAATGAGAAATTTGATAGAGGAAAGTAATTCAAAATCCATAGATTTAATTGAAGGTGTAAAACTTAATTTTGAAGATGGTTGGACTCTTGTTTTACCAGATGCCGACGAGCCTTTATGTAAAGTATATACAGAGTGCACAGACTACAAAAAACTTAATAAGCTAACCCAGGATATTTTAGCTAAAATTACAACCATAACTAAAGGATATTGATTGCCATCAAACAACCTGGCTACAGTATTAATTTCACATGAAATAAAATTATTTAGTGAATTTTATGAACTATCTAACCCTACCTATTAAAACCAGTATTGGCTCAATAAGTTTTCTTACTTTTGTGGAAGTATACATGCATAGAAGTACAGTGAGGATTATAGGTGGGTTAGATTGTTCAGTAGACCTAGAAATTAAAGTTTTAAAATTTGATAACATATGTGGAATTTATTGTGTTAAAGATTGATAAATATGCCTAAAGTATTGTAAAATGTACTATATAATATAGGAACTATTTAAACTAATAAAATATTACTAAAGTTGTGAGATGGGGGATTTATGTGGTTGATAATTTTGAAATAAGAGATGAACAAAGTAGAAATATAAGGGGAATTATAAATAGACCTGATATATCAGGGAAAGTTCCCTGCATAATTTTCTGCCATGGGTTTATGGGAAATAAGTTAGGTCATAATTTTATGTTTGTGAAAATAGCTAGAACCTTGGAAAAACTTAATATAGCTTCCATTAGATTTGATTTTATGGGAAGTGGAGAAAGTGACGGGGATTTTAAAGATGTTACCATATCCTCAGAGGTTCAAGATTGTGAAAAAGTATTACAATTTGCTAATTCTCTTGATTATATTGACAAGGACAATATAAATATTTTAGGGTTTAGTATGGGTGCTGCAATTGCTGTAATAATTGCATCTACTTATTCGCACATAATCAAAAATTCTATACTTATGAGTGCAGGTTTTAACATGTATGACATATTTATTTCTGAAGCCACAGGAGATAAATTATATGAATTTTTGGAAAAGGGATACATAAACTTTGAAAATAACATACTTAGTGAAAAAGCTATAGAAGATGCATTTAATTATAGGGTTTTTGATTATTTAAAAGGAATGAGGGGAAATACACTTATAGTTCACGGTACGGAAGACAAATCAGTATACCCTTTATATGCAAAAAAAATTCATGAATTACTTGGAAGTAAATCTAAACTGAAATTTATTAAGGGTTCAGATCACTGCTATTCCAGTCCAGAATATTATGAGGAATTAATTAAAGCGATAGTAGAATTTGTAATGGAACATATACTGTGAAAATTTAACATACAGGTTCTGCTTGAATAGTTAAGAGTTACGGAAGAAAATAATCCATAACTCTTAACTCATAACTTTTAACTAAATTTTATTTTCTATAAAATTCTTTTATAGTACTGCATACAAAATCAACCTCATCTTCTGTTATTTCAGGATATATAGGCAGTGCCAGTATTTCCTTGCATATTTTTTCAGATACAGGGAAATCCCCCTTTTTGTGTCCCAGGTAATTAAAACATTTCTGAAGATGGAGAGGAATAGGATAGTATATGCTATACCCAATTCCCTTTTCTTTTAAATATGAAGCAAGTTCATCTCGTTTTTCTGTAAGTATGTTAAATACATAATATACTGGTTTTTGATTACCTTTTATTTTAGGGATTTTTAGATAGGGCAAGTCCTTGAGCCTATCTTTATACCAGGTGGAAACAATATTACGTCTATTTATAGATTCATTAATATATTTTAATTTAACTGATAATAGGGCAGCTTGAATTGTATCAAGTCTTGAGTTATAGCCTATGTAATCATAATGATATTTTTTAGAAGCACCGTGAACTCGGAACATTTTTATCATATCTGCTAAATGGGAATTGTTTGTTATTATCATACCACCATCCCCATATCCGCCTAATGTTTTAGTAGGAAAAAAAGAAAATACACCCACATCTCCAAGGGTACCTGAATGTTTACAGGCAGCATTGTTATCTCCATTCCAATACATGCCGAAGGCTTCCGCCGCATCCTCCAATACACTTAAATTATTTTTTGAAGCTAAATCCATTATTTTATCCATATTTGACATTTGACAAAATAAGTGTATAGGAAGTATACCTTTTGTATTTGAATTTATTTTTTCTTCAATTTTATTTACATTCATGTTAAAGGTGTCTTCATCTATATCTACAAAAACAGGTTTTGCATTATGTTTAACCAGGCAAGAAGTAGAAGCAAGAAAAGTAAAAGGTGAAGTTATTACCTCTTTACCATTTTTAAAACCCAGTACATCTGAGGATATAACTAAAGCGTCTGTTCCGGAAGCCACTGCAATGGCATGTTTGGCCCCGGTGTACTTTTCTATGGCTCTTTCAAGATTAGAAACTTCTTCTCCTAGTATAAAATTACCTTTTTCTAAAACATTTTTTATAGCATTATTAAATTCATCTTTTTTTTCATGGTATTCTCTTTGGGGAGTATAAAAATCAACTTTCATTTGTTACCTCACTTTCTCCACTGCTTTTATAAGTTCTCTTGCTACATATTCAGCATCTTCCGGTAAAAGAGTTGAATAAAGCGGTAGTGTTATTTCGTTGGCATATTGAGCATATGCATTTGGATAATCATTTATAGAGTATCCAAGAGATTTATACAGAGTGAACATAGGAAGAGGTATAAAGTGAACATTAACTGCAATGTCTTTTTGGGAAAGTATTTTTATAACTTCATCCCTCTGGGTTTCTTCTAGTCCTTTAATTCTAAGTGGATATAGGTGATAAGAAGTTTCTGATGTCTTATCTTCTTCAAAAGGAATTATGGCCCATTCTTTCTGTGATAATATATTTGAGTACAGATCAAATATAGCTCTGCGTTTTTCAAGCATACTAGGATATCTGGTAAGCTGAACCAACCCTAGAGCAGAACTTATATCTGTCATATTACATTTATATCCTGCTGTTACTATGTCATATTTCCAGGAACCTGCTTTCATTTTCGACATAGCATCCTTTGATTGACCGTTAAGGGAATTTAATTTTAAATCTTTTAATAAATTTTCTTTTCCAAATAAGTTGTTATTATTAAATGTTATTGCACCACCCTCTGCTGTAGTTAAATTTTTCACAGCATGAAAAGAAAATACATGGGCATCTAGCTGTCCTCCTACTTTTTTACCTTTATATGAAGCACCAAGGGCGTGGGCAGAGTCTGATACAAGCAATATATCTTCACGATTTTTAAGTTTTAGAACCTGTCTTATGGCATCATAGTCTACAGGTACTCCTGCAAAGTCCACAGAAAAAATAGCTTTTGTATTTGGCGTAATTGCATCACTTAATTTATCTATGTCTATAGAAAAACTATTTTTTTTCACATCTACCATAATTGGTTTTATTCCCCTTTGAAGAGACGTAGTTGCAGTAGATGTATAAGTATAAGGAGTGGTTATTACATCGTCTCCTTTTTTTATGTCAAATACCTTTAGTAATAGTTCCATACCGGCAGTTGCACTTGCAACTGCTGCAGCATAGTTTGTATCACAGTAACTTGCTAGTTTTTCTTCAAATTCAGCAGTTTTTGGTCCGGAAGTTATCCATCCTGATTTTAGAACTTCTGATACAGCATCAATTTCAGCTTGAGTAATATCAGGTGGAGAAAACGGAATTTTTTTACTCATAAATATCAAATCCTTTCTTTATTGGTTTAACAAGAACAATGGACAGAAGAGCAATCCAGTGCATAAAGTGGGGTTTACTGTTTTGTTCCTTGAAAAAAACCTGTGTCTTTTGTTATATAAATATATCCATTTTTATTTATCTCAGACTTTAAAAAATCTTTGAGATAATGGATTTTGTTTTCATCAAACACATTTTGAGTGTTCCCTGGCATGGAGAATATATAGTCCATAAGAGGTTCCACAGCTGTTAATTTTAAATTATCGTTATATCGTTTTAGTTCTACATCTTTAAACCACATGGAGATTTTATCTAATCCATTTTCAAGTTGAAAGCTTTCTGTAAGATTCCAGCTGTCTGTAGTTATACTTTGCAAATTGGATCTTCTAACAATTTCTCGCATTTCCTTCATGTGATTTTTTCCAACTGTAGAAGCGTAGAAATATCCTTTAGGTTTTAAAATCCTATGAATTTCTGAAAAAGATTTATCTATATTAGTAACATGGTAGAGCATATGGTTTGCGATTACCACATCAAAACTATTGTCTTTATAAGGAATATGCTGAGCATCTACAATGTTAAACTTAAATCTCTTCAAATTTAAGGTGAGATTCTTTTTAGTATCCTCCAGCATTCCTGGAGAAAAATCAGTGAGAGTTATATCCCAGCCCTTTGGAGTTTTGCTTAGGTTTTTTTGCCAAAGCCTTCCATCTCCGCAGCCTAATTCTAATATGGAAACCTTATCCGGCAGGTTTAGATGATTAAAAAACCAATTCATCCAACCTTGTTTATTAGTACTAAAGAGTTCGTGAATTTTTATTCTGGCCCTTAAATTAGAGGCATTCTCATACTGTTCCATCCATTTCTGATCTGTGTTTATTATATTTATTATATTTATAAATTTATTCCAATTCAGTTCTTTTTCGTTGTCTATCATGTGCGCAGCTTCTTCTATGGATTTAATTACAGCTTCTATGTGATATATTTTCTCTTTCATTATTTTTTTTTGTATTTCAAGAGATTTTTTTAAATCTCTATGATTTACGTCATAGTTCATTATTTTTGATATGTCTTCTAATGAAAGTCCTATGAATTTAAGAGTAAGTATTTTTTGCAGCTTACTGAAGTCTTCAAAGTTGTACAGTCTGTGGCCAGATTTACTATAAGAACAAGGTTTTAAAAGTCCTATTTTGTCATAATATCTTAGAGTTCTTAAAGTAACCCCTGATTTTTCAGCAAATTTACCAATGGTGACTAGATCAGATTTTCGTGTGCACATATAATATCACCTCTACCTAAATTATTGTACCACATGACGTAAGGTAAGGTGCAATAGATTTTCATAAAGTATATTTTATTAGGAAAAATTTAATTATAAATAATAAAAATAAGTAATAAAATAGTTGCAATATAAATAAGATGGCTTATTATTGAATATAAACATTTTATATGGTAATATCATATAAAAGTAATGGAAATTTTATATGATAATGTTGTAAATAGTATTATTTTTTAAATAAAGAGTTATAATTTAATTAATGAAATTTTTAGTATAGTGTATTTTGCTAAAAGAAGGATAAGATTTATAGCCTATGGCTGTTTTAAAGGGGCATTTGTTTATTCAAAATGCCTTTTATTGTGTGGGTATTGAGTGAAATTGTTTTAATACAAAAAATAAGTTTTAGAAAAGGAAGGTTATCTATGGGAGAAAATAATAGTTCATCAAATTTTATTAAAAATATAGTTATAGACGATTTAAAATCGGGAGAATACAAGGAGGTAATAACAAGATTTCCCCCAGAGCCTAATGGATATTTACATATAGGTCATGCAAAATCCATAGTTTTAAATTTTAGTCTGGCAGACGAATTTAAAGGAAAAACTAATTTAAGATTTGACGATACTAATCCGTCAAAAGAGGATGTGGAGTATGTAGAATCCATAAAAGAAGATGTAAAATGGCTTGGATATGATTGGGAAAATTTGTGTTTTGCTTCTAGCTATTTTGAACAAATGTATGAATATGCAATTTTATTGATAAAGAAGGGAAAGGCATATGTATGTGATTTAACTCCGGATGAAATAAGACAATATAGGGGTACTTTAACAAAACCGGGAAAGGAAAGCCTTTATAGGAGCAGAACTGTAGAGGAAAATCTTCAATTATTTAATAGTATGAAAAATGGGGAATTTAAAGATGGAGAAAAAGTTTTAAGAGCTAAAATTGATATGGCATCTCCCAATATAAATATGAGAGATCCTGTGTTATACCGTATAGCCCATGCACATCATCACAATACAGGAGATAGGTGGTGCATATATCCTATGTATGACTTTGCACATCCTCTAGAAGATGCTATTGAAGGAATTACCCATTCTATTTGTACACTTGAATTTGAAGATCATCGACCTCTTTATGATTGGATAATACAAGAGTGTGAAACGGAAAGTAGGCCTAAACAAATAGAATTTGCCAGGTTAAATATAACAAATACAGTTATGAGCAAGAGAAAACTTAAAAAACTTGTGGATGAGAATTTTGTGGATGGATGGGATGATCCGCGTATGCCTACTATAGCAGGTTTAAGGAGAAGAGGTTTTACGCCAGAATCTATCAGGAATTTTTGTAGGGCAATAGGGGTGGCTAAAGCTAGCAGTGTAGTTGACTCACAGATGTTGGATTATTTTTTAAGAGATGATCTGGAAAAGAAGGCACCTAGAACCATGGCTATTTTAAATCCACTGAAGATTGTAATAACCAATTATCCAGAGGGAAAAACAGAAACTTTTAAAATTGAAAACAATCCCGATGATCCTGAGGCAGGGGTTAGAGAAGTACCTTTTTCAAGAGAAATATATATTGAACAGGAAGATTTTATGGAGAACCCTCCTAAAAAATACTACAGATTGTTTTTGGGAAATGAAGTAAGATTAAAAAGTGCCTACTTTATAAAATGTGACGAAGTAATTAAAGATGAAGATGGAAATATAATAGAACTTCACTGTACCTATGATCCTGCATCAAAAGGAGGAAACAGTCCAGATGGAAGAAAAGTAAGGGGGACACTTCACTGGATAAATGTAAATACTGCAGTTCCAGCGGAAATTAGGCTCTATGAACCTTTAATATTAGACCAGGAAAAAGAGGGTGAGGAGGATTCGTTTTTAGAACATGTTAATCCAAATTCCTTAAAAATTTTACAGGGATTTGTAGAACCTAATATGAAATATATAAAATCTAATGAAAAATTTCAGTTTTTTAGGCATGGATACTTTAATTTGGACTGCAAATGTAGTAAAAATGACAAGTTGGTATTTAATAGAATAGTGTCTCTTAAAAGTTCTTTTAAGATATAAGATAATAAATAATTTATCAGGTTGGGGGATATATATGAATATATTAGTTATAAATGGTCCTAATTTAGATTTTCTTGGAATAAGAGAAAAAAATATATATGGAAATGAAAATTATGAAGATTTATGTGAATTTATTAATAATAAAGCCAAAGATTTAGAATTAAATGTAGAAGTAGTCCAGAGCAATATAGAAGGACAGATAGTGGAATACATTCATGAAGCTTATTTTAAAAAATATGATGGGATAATAATAAACCCTGCCGCGTATACTCATTATAGCATTGCTATATATGATGCATTGAAAGCAGTAAATATACCTACTATAGAGGTACATCTAAGTAATATAAACTCCAGAGAAGATTACAGAAAAAAGTCTGTTACTGCAGCGGCCTGTGTAGGACAGATAGCGGGATTTGGATTCTTAAGTTATGCTCTAGCATTAGAGGCTTTAAAGTATAATAAATAAGTTTTTGTTCATCAAGTGATTATTGCTTTAGGTGAAGTTTGTTCACAAAAAATAATTATTCATCATAATACTAAAATGGATAATTATTTTTTATGACTAAAGTTGATATTTACCATTTTATAGAATAAAGTATATTGTAAAATGTCATTTGGGAGATGAATTTTATGAATAAGTATGAGGATAGAATCAGGAAAAATAAAATTATAAGAAGAAGAAATAGAGTAGTTATGGTGGCCTTTCTTGTAATTGTTTTTTCCTGGGCATTTTTTATAGGCACTAAACTTGCATCAAGGAAAACCTCTCTTTTAAGTAGTTCAAATATAGTAGGAGAAGGTAAAAGTACCAAACAGAATTCAGAAGTAGCAAAAGATACATTACATAAAAGATTTACTACATCTCAACCACCTGGAGAATATAAGCCTTGGAAAGTTAAAAGAAAAGATGGTAAAAAAGTGGCTTATCTAACTTTTGATGATGGTCCATCACCTAATAATACCCCACAAGTACTTAAAATATTAAAAGAAAATGATATAAAGGCTACTTTTTTTTTAATTGGCAAAAATGCTGGGGCAAATAAAGATTTAGTAAAACAGGAAGTGAAAGAGGGACATGTGGTAGCCAATCACACTTATAGTCATAAGTTAGGTTATAGAGAAGACCCCTCTGCATTTGTAGATGATGTAAATAGATGTGACTTAATACTTAAAGCAATACTAGGAAGAGATTATAATTTAAAACTTTTAAGATTTCCAGGAGGCTCTTTTAATACAGCTTCCTTAAATATGGAGCCATTTAAAAAGGCTATTACGGAAGAAGGATATCATTATGTAGATTGGAATGACTGGATTGGGGATGCTAGTGGTAATGATCTGCCTGTATGGAACTTAATGAATGAACTGAAAAAGTATACTACTAATGATACTGTAGTTATCTTAATGCATGATGCTGCAGCTAAGACTACTACTGTACGAGCTCTTCCTGAGGTAATACAATATTTAAAATCCAATGGATATACTTTTGAAACTTTAAATTAAGATAAGAATCAAGTGGTTCCGATGAAATAATTTATTAGTTTATGAATTACTTAGTGGTATATGTGCATAAATTTATTAATTTATGCACATATATATTTTTAAATCATAAATTGTAATTAGGTATCTAAAATGAATGATGAAGGATGCCTTAACTTTAATTAATAAATTATTTGGAGGTAACTTCTCTATGTGTGGAATTGCAGGATGGATTAATTTAAAAGAAGATATTTCTAAAAATAGGGATATAATTCTAAATATGACAAATACATTAAAGAAAAGAGGGCCTGATGATCAGGGATATTATTTTTCTAAGAATGTCCTTCTAGGTCACAGGAGACTTGTAGTTGTAGATCCTTCTGGCGGTGCCCAACCCATGTCCAAAAGTGCAAATGGCAAGAAATATATAATTGTATATAATGGGGAACTTTATAACACTGAAGATTTAAGAAAATTGCTTATAGAACAAGAATATTCTTTTAACTCTTATTCTGATACAGAAGTACTTCTTACCAGTTATATGCACTGGGGAACAGACTGTGTGAAACATATAAATGGCATATATGCTTTTGCAATATGGGATGAAAGTGAAAATATTTTATTTATGGCAAGAGATCCGCTGGGAGTAAAACCTTTGTTTTATGCAATAAGAAACAATTCTCTTATATTTGGTTCAGAAATTAAAACACTTTTGGCTCACCCTTTTGTTGAACCCATAGTAGATAGAGAAGGGCTAACAGAAGTATTTGCTTTGGGACCTGCCAGATCTTTAGGAGGAGGCGTGTTCAAGGATGTACATGAAATTCCCCCAGCTAATTATGCCATATATACAAGAGATGGTTTCAAATTAAAAGAATATTGGAAGCCAGAGTGTAGGGTTCATAATGAGGATACAGAAACTACAGCAGAACATGTAAAAAGCCTTTTGGTAGATGCTATAAAAAGACAGCTTGTAGCAGATGTTCCTATTTGTACATTTCTTTCAGGAGGGCTTGATTCCAGTGCTATATCTGCGGTGGCGGCTTCGGAATTTAGAAAACAGGGAAAAACTTTAAATACCTACTCCATTGACTATGAAGACAATGATAAGTATTTTAAAGCAAATGATTTTGAACCTACACCAGACAGAATATGGGCCTTAAAGATGTCGGATTATATAAAGAGTAATCATCATGGAATTATAAATACCAGCAGCAATTTAGCAGATGCGCTATATAATTCTGTAAAAGCAAGTGATTTACCTGGAATGGCAGATATTGATTCATCTTTATATCTTTTCTGCAGAGAAATAAGAAAAGATAACACTGTAGCACTGTCAGGTGAATGTGCAGATGAAATATTTGGGGGATACCCATGGTATAGGAGACCTGAGGATATTAATGCCGATACTTTTCCGTGGTCTAAATCTGTAAACTCCAGAAAGGAAATTTTATCACATGAACTGAAGTCTCTTAATTTGGAGGAATACTTGAAGGCACAGTATGAAGGAACTATAAAACAGGTTCCGCATTTAGATGGAGAATCAAAATCAGAATATCGTATGAGAGAATTATTTTATCTGAATATCAAATGGTTTATGATTACTTTGTTAAATAGAAAAGACAGAATGAGCATGTCAAATAGCCTTGAAGTCAGGGTGCCTTTTGCAGATTATAGATTGGTAGAATATGCTTTTAATATACCTTCTGAAATCAAGTTTTATAAGGGCAGAGAAAAAGGACTGCTAAGGAAGGCCCTAAAGGGAATACTTCCTGAAGATATTGTTGAGAGGAAAAAAAGTCCTTATCCTAAAACCCATAATCCGGAATATACTAAAAGGGTCCAGAAATGGATGAGAGATATAATGAATGATAAAACTTCTCCTATTCTCAATCTTATAGATAAAAAAGCAGTGAAAACTTTAATAGAAACGGGTGGTTCCTCTTTTAAGGCGCCATGGTTTGGACAGCTTATGAGGGGGCCTCAGCTGCTTGCTTATTTGATCCAGGTTAATGAGTGGCTTAAGGAATATAAGGTTAAAATAGAACTTTCTTAGAAATCCAATGAGAGATCTGTATTACTAAAAATATGCCTCTAGGTGAAAAATACACCTTCAGGTCTATTTTTTTGGAGAATTTTTTCATACTTTTTATGCTTATTGTGTTAAAATAGATTATACATTGTAAGCTTTGATAGGAGAATTATACATAATTTAGGGGGCTTTTTATGAAAAATATACATTTTGAAGTTGGCTATGAAATAAAATATGCAGAATTAAGTTTGGATTCAATATCTATTTACAGGGAATTGCTTCAGGATAAGGTGATACTAAGTTTAAAAAAATTTCTTGAATTTATCTGTGAGGGTAAAATTAGCATAGGATCCATTACAAATCTATATAATGAATTCTTTTTTGTACTAGCACATAAAGGATATTCTTCTTTGGAAGATTACATTATAGATGAGATAATTTTTAATGAAAATCCATTTTCAAAAGGAGCTGAAAATAAAAGCTTTAATGATTGTGAAGATTTAATTAAAAGTGCTGCAGTAAATGATATGGAAAAATTTAGGTGTATAGCCAGATTAAATTGTTCTAGTATAAAAGAGAAACTATTAAATTATTTTGAAAATAATGGATTTAAAGAAATAATAGAAAAACTTCCAGAATGGAAACTGGGAAGAAGCTTTAGGGAGAAAAATTATCCACCTCATATAAGAGAACTAAAAGAAAAATTTTATTCCAGCAATAATTGGAGTGAGTGTATCGGAGATTTGGAAAAATTCCACGAAAATTATGGGTGTGGTATGTTTGTTCGCTATAGGGCATTTGTTTGGGAACACATTGATGGAAAGGGATGTTTTAAAGGTATTGAAAATCCAGATCCTATTGAACTCTCAGATCTCATTGGTTATAAAACAGAACGTTCCATAATAATAGAAAATACAATTCAATTTTTAAAAGGATTTTCAGCAAATAATGTATTAATTCATGGAGACAGGGGAACGGGTAAATCATCTACGGTAAAGGCCATACTTAATAAATACTATACAGAAGGATTAAGAATGGTTGAGCTTCCCAAGGTGTATCTGAAGGATTTTTCAGATATAATAAGAACTTTAAAAAACAGAACTCAAAAATTTATTATATTTGTAGATGATTTGGTATTTGAAGATAATGAAGCAAGTTATACTGCTCTTAAATCAATACTTGAAGGGGGACTTGAAAATAAATCCTCTAATGTATTAATATATGCTACGTCAAATAGAAGACATCTTGTTAAGGAGTATTTCAATGAAAGAGGAGTATTCCCATCTCCTAATTTTGGTGAAGAAATTCATGGAGGTGACAGTGTACAGGAAAAACTTTCTCTAGCAGATAGATTTGGCATAAATGTGGTATTTGTATCCCCGGATAAAATTAAATATTTGGAGATTGTAGAAGGTATAGCTAAAAAGAGAAATTTAAAAATTGATAAGGAAACATTACATAAAGAGGCACTTAAATGGGAAAGGTGGTATAATGGACGTTCAGCAAGAACTGCAAGGCAATTTGTAGATTGGATAGAAGGTCACCAAGTTGTAGAAGAACATAAATCTTAGTTGAGATATATTGCTTGCTCTATTTCATATACCTAAAAAACTCAGGAATGAATTTGAAATTCCTGAGTTTCTTAAATATAATTGATGTTTTGTTATCCGATCGCTACCATTGCTAACCCCCCATCGCACTCTGTGAAAGCGATTCACACAAAATTAAAAATTTTGGTTCTCTGCTTTTCTATCAAAGTAGGGGATAAGCACTGCTGCGCGCCTGGATAAGTTCTTCTAAGGTTCAGCCGGAGAAAAGCAGTTCTCATAAGCAAACTCCACCTGAACCTAAGAATCACTTGATAATTAGAGACTTATACAATACTTTTCTTCCATTTTTACAGGCTGGTAGGATCTCTTGGCTTTTCTCAGGCCTTCAATACCTAAATCTTGTTCTCTGTTTATATACTTCACGTCAGATAAATAATTTTCTACAAAGGTCTTATTTGTAAAGGTATATATTCCCCTTATAGTGGAACTTCCTTTTTCTATATGGATAATTGCCATGTTTGGATTAACTTTTTCGCCTATAGTAAAGGAAGCTATATTATTATCTACGTATACAGCCATTGCCTTTAAGTTTAATTTTTCCATATTAAACACAATTTCTTCGATACCGTGGAATTCATATTTTAAGTATTCATTACAGATGTTTTTTTGTTTATACCAATCTTCAGCTGCATTTATAATGTCAGACTTTACTTCTAAATCATAAAAATCTTTAACAACATAATTGTAAGTCTTTGTAAAATAGTTATAATGATTTTTTTTAGAATGAAGTTTTTTACCAGATAAAGTAATGAGTTTTTCAGTAGTATAAATGTAGTCAAAATTATCTGTATCTGGTTTTACATAAATACTTTCACCATAAGCTTCTTTTAAATCATTTAAAAATGTTTCCTCTACATCTTTAAATAAATAGGTCATAGTATTTTTTTCTCTATACTCTATAAGCTTTTCTACTACATTTTTAACATTGTTTTTAGTATATCCTATAGGCTGCATGAAATGGTAATTACCATTAAAGTCTTTCTTTTTTATGATAAGAGTATCCTCATATATAGTATATTTAATGTCACAACCTTTTCTCCATATAATTAAACTAGTGAAAGAGTATTCACTTGTGTTAAAGTTGTAATTAATTAAATATTTATCAAAAATGCTTTTATCGTCAATGGTTATAGGTTTAAATATAAGCATAAAAATTCTGCAACTTAATAAAATAGTGCACACGTAAATGGAGCACATTATTCTACTGGCAGTACCTCCTTTTAGTATTTTGTATTAGTTTTCCATTCGGTTCTCAATATTCCATAAAGATACATATCGTACCTAATTCCATCTCTATGAATAAATTGTCTATAAGTTCCTTCTTTTTTAAATCCTAATTTTTCATATAATTTTATAGCAGGTGTATTGTAAGATAAAACAGTAAGTTGTATTCTATGAAGATTTAATTCTTCAAAACCAAATTCCATAGTAAGGTATAAAGATTCCTCTCCTATTCCATGTCCCCTAAAAGCTTCTTCTCCTATACCTATGTATATTGTGGCAGTTCCATTATTCCACAGTATATTCTCAAATCCTGTAATTCCAATTATTTCATTGTGTTTTGTAGAGTTTACAGCAAAAATAAATTTATCGAAACTTTCTTTTGAATTTTTTATTGTACTTTTTAATTCTTCCAAGTTTCTGGGAAAGGCGGATATAACATCAAAGTTTCTTAAAAATAATATGTCATTATACCATTTCTCCAAATAAGGTAGATGCTCTTCCTTAAAAGCAGTAAGGACTACATTAGAACCTTTTAGTAAATTTTTAATCAAAATATATGCACCTCTTCTAAAAAATTACAATTAAGTAATAATAACTTTTTTGACATAACCATTATAACCCATAAACTATATGAAATTCAATTTTGAAATCAGCGGAATATTATTTGGTTTTTATATATTATAATATATTTTTATTTACTATTATATGAAATTCATATAAACTTTAATAATATAAATAATTTGTTTTTAACCAATTCACCACTTACGCTTGGAGTGTGGTCATCTCTGTAATATAATTTTAGCTACTGCATTAATTATGATTACTTCTAAACTGCTTGAAAATGCCTGAGAAAAACGCCAGGGAAAAATTTAAATAAGTGTGCTATAATTATGGGATGATAACATATGTTTTTTAATTTGTACCTTTTTACACAGGGGATTGATATGCATGAATGTAAATTATCAAAATGAATTAAATAAAATTATAAATAAAATTGTAGAGGATGAAAAAATTCCTTCCCTATTGCTCCACAGCTGCTGTGCACCATGCAGCAGCTATGTGTTAGAATATTTGTCTAAGTATTTTAATATAACGGTTTTTTATTATAATCCCAATATATATCCCCAGGAGGAATATGTAAAGAGAGTTAGGGAACAAGAAGAATTTATTTTTAAATTTAGTCCTAATAAAATAAATTTTATAGAGGGTCTGTATGACAGTGAAAAATTCTACTCTCTATGTAAAGGACTTGAAAATGAAAAAGAAGGCGGATTTAGGTGTCTTAGATGTTATAGGTTGAGACTTAATGAAACGGCAAAGCTTGCTAAATCTCAAAAATATGATTACTTTACAACCACTTTAACTATAAGTCCTCATAAGGATGCAGGGAAATTAAATGACATAGGAAGAGATTTAGCTAGTAAATATGGAATTGAATACTTATACTCAGATTTTAAGAAGAAAAATGGATACAAAAGATCCATTGAGCTTTCTAAGATATACAATTTATACAGGCAAAATTACTGTGGTTGTATATTTTCTAAGTTAGAGTAACCGGAAATTTGGGAAATTTATACAATGATTATGGTTTGTAAAGTAAGGGGGTTATAAAAGTGCAGTATAATTTCGACAAAATTATTGACAGAAAGAATACCCACTGTGTTAAATGGAATTTAAATATGGAACAATGTGATGATATTATACCTATGTCTATAGCAGATATGGATTTTGAAACTGTGCCAGAAGTCAAGGAAGCAATAATTAAGAGAGCACAACAGGGAATTTACGGGTATACAAAGATTAATGGGAGCTATTATGATGCTGTAATAAGTTGGATGTGGAAAAGACATTACTGGAAAGTTAAAAAAGAATGGATTGTTACTAGTTCAGGGGTTGTCCCTGCTATTAATACTATTATTAGGGCTTTTACTCATGCAGGGGATAAAGTCGTTTTGCAATCACCAGTGTATCATCCATTTTATAAGGCCATATTAAGAAATGGATGTGAAATAGTAGATAATCCTCTGAAATTTTTTGAGGGAAAATATCATATGGACCTGGAGGATTTAGAACAAAAATTAAAACATCCAAGGGTGAAGCTGTTAATACTTTGTAGTCCTCATAACCCGGTTGGAAGGGTATGGAATAAAGAAGAATTGGAAAAGTTAGGAGAGATGTGTGTAAAAAATAATGTGATAATAGTATCTGATGAAATTCATTCAGATTTGGTATATAAAAATTACAGGCATATTCCTTTTGCAACCATATCAAAGCAGATTGAGCAAAATTCTATAGTATGCACTGCCCCAAGTAAAACTTTTAATTTAGCAGGTCTTCAGGTTTCCAATATAATTATACCAAATAGTGAGTTAAGAAGGGGATATATTGTACAATTGGAAAATATAGCAGCATCTAGCCTTAATTTATTTGCTATTATAGCTTGTGAAACAGCATATAGACATGGGGAACAATGGCTAGAGCAACTTATAGATTATATAGATGAAAATAAAGAATTTGTTAGAAAGTACATAAAAGAAAAAATACCTAGGCTTAAGGTTATTGAACCAGAAGGTACTTATTTGCTGTGGATTGATTGTAGAGAATTAGGAATGAATACAGCAGAACTTAAAAATTTTATGCTCACTAAAGCAAAGATTCAATTTAATGAAGGTTTTACATTTGGCAAAGGTGGAGAAGGTTTTGAAAGAATGAATATGGCCTGTCCTAGAGACATTATAAGAGAATCATTAAAGAGAATTGAAGAAGCTATAAATAATTTATAGCTAATTTACAAATAGTATAATTAATATATTGTTCCATTTTACAAAATTAACTGAGTCTTATTTTTTGGAGGAGTTTTTATGTCAGAAATAGTTGTAAAAGTTACAAGGGGGCTTTTAACTGAAAGTATCCATAGGGCAGATATAGCTGTAGTAAGCAGTAAAGGTAAACTTCTTTATAGTCTAGGAGATCCGTATAAAACTACTTATATGCGTTCTGCTGCAAAACCAATACAGACTTTAAATGTTATATTATCCGGAGCTGACCAAAAGTTTTCTTTTACAGATGGGGAAATATCCATAATGTGTGCTTCTCACTATGGAGAAGACTTTCATAGGAAAACTGTTGAGGAAATATTAAAAAAGATAGGACTTGATGTAAATAGTTTACTATGTGGTTCCACTTTATCTTTAAATGAAGAGTACGCTAAAAAACTTTTATGGAATCATGTAAGGTTAAATCCCTCTTATACTGATTGTTCAGGAAAGCATTGTGGAATACTTGCCGTATGTGTTTTAAAGGGATATGATTTAAATACTTATAACCTTCCAGAACATCCTGTACAAAAAGAAATAAAAAAAATACTGTCAGAAGTTTGTTCGGTAAAGGAAGATAGTATAATTGTAGGTGTAGATGGCTGTACTGTACCTATTTTTGGAATACCTTTATATAATATGGCATTGGGATTTTGTAAAATGGCTAATGATAATGTATTTACCGGGGATTATAAAAATGCTGCTCATAGGGTATTTAAAGCTATGACAGCTGTACCTGAAATGGTAGCGGGAACAGGAGGGTTCTGTACTGAACTTATGAAAAATACCGGGGGAAAACTTATAGGGAAGCTTGGAGCAGAGGGAATATATTGTGTTGGAGTTAAAGGTATGGACTTAGGGTTGGCAATTAAGATAGAAGATGGCAGCACTAGGGCTCTGTGGCCTACAACTGTTAAATGCTTGGAGGATTTACAGGTTTTAAATGAAGAAGAGAAAAAAGCTTTAAGTAAATTTAAGATTAAGGACAACGTTAATAATAGGAGAGAAAAAGTAGGAGAAATATTTCCTGGTTTTTATTTAAATAAAAATTAAATTTTAAAATTTATTGAAGCAAAAATAAAAGGTATTTCGTCTAATATGTATCGAGGAAGTTATAATTGTTTTGGATTAAGTAGGCGTTATTATTTAATAATATTGCCTGCTTTTGTTTTGGTGTAAAAATATATCCTATATGTACAACTCTTAGCACGTACTTAGGAGATGCTATAAGGAGGGATGAATATTAAATTGCATATACGCTGGTTATAAAGGCGGACTGATAAAAAATCTGTGGAGTAAAATAAATAATAATAAAAATCATCATTGACATTAGTTTAAATGTCTGATACAATTAGTAAAAATTAAATAAAGATCCTTATCAAGAGAAACGGAGGGGCTGGCCCAATGAAGTTTCAGCAAGTAGTATGAATTGTATTCATATGAGGTGCTAAATCCTGCAGATATATTTCTGAAAGATGGGGGAATGGATGCTAAAAATCTATTTAATATTCCTTTTCATCTGCGAAAAGGATTTTTTTATTACTAAATTTTAGTTGACTGGATGACCGGAGACTATGAACAGAGTCTCTGGTCTTTTTGTTTTTAAAAATTTTAATTATTTTAACAAGGAGGAGTATAAAAATGAGTGAAATATTAAATGAGTCAATAGCATATGTAGAGCAATCAAAGGTAGGATTATTAATTACAGTAGGTGAGGATAATTCACCCTATATAAGGAATATAGGTGCTTTTTCAAATGATGGTGCAAATATATATTTTGTGACTAAAAAAGAAAGTAATAAGGTTAAGCATATAAAGCAAAATCCCATAGTTACATTTTATTTTCAAAATGAGGGGCAATCTTATGATACCTTTAAAAGTGTTGCTGTAACAGGAGAAGCTTCAGAAGTATTGGCTGGTCAAGAATTTAATAGTGCAGTAGAAGGAATAAGTAATAGATATCCAATTATAAAAGAACAAATATCTAATGGAGAATTTAAAGATTCTTCAATATATAAAGTTAAAGCGAAGTTTGTAAAGTTAGCTGATTATACTAGAGATTCTAAGGAGATAAAAGAGACGATCTAAAGCCAGTTATAGCAAAAGGAGGACACTTATGAGTGTTGATATAGAAAGGGCTTCAGTGGAAGTAAGAGAACGAAGACTTAAGTCTATTACTGGATATGAAGGTACTGCTTTTGATTTATGTAGGAGTTATGATAATAAAACTTTATGTAATTGTGAAAGATCATTTACTCAATGCACAACCTGCAGTGCCGATCAGGTTATGAATCAATTATCTTGTATTCAGGATGCAGCAATTGTAGAGCATGGTCCAGCAGGCTGTAGTGGTGATATTCCAAGGCGTAATTTGGTAAATAGGTCAGGTAGAAGAACAAGAAATATAGAGGTATGTAATATAAAATATATAAATACTAATTTAACTGAAAAAGATATGGTATATGGGGGAGTATTAAAACTTGAAAGTGCTATAAGAGAGGCAAAGAAAAGATTTGACCCCAAGGCTATATTTGTAACTTCTACCTGTGCTTCTGCTATAATAGGGGACGATATTGAAAGTGCAGCAGATAAGCTTGTAAGCTTGAAAAGGAAATAGGAATACCCGTAGTAGCAATATATTGTGAGGGTTTTCGATCAGGAATTTGGGCTACGGGATTTGATGATTCTTATCATGGAATTTTGAGGAAAATAGTTAAACCTGCAAGAAAGAAAAAGTCAGATGTAGTAAATATAATTAATTTTCATGGTACAGATATATTTTCACCACTGTTGGGGAAAATTGGACTTAAGGTTAACTATATTGTACCTTTTACTACTATAGAACAGCTTAGCTATATTTCGGAAGCTGCTGCTACACTTCAGATTTGTTCTACTCTTGGGACCTACTTGGCTGCAGGATTAGAAAAATATTTTGGAGTACCGGAAGTAAAGGCTCCAGGACCTTATGGAATATCCGGATTTAATTCATGGCTGAGAGAACTGGGTAAAATAGTACACAAAGAAGAAGAAGTTGAAAAACTTATAGAGGAAGAAAATAATAGGACAGCTCCTAGAATAGCTGAACTCAAAAAAAAGCTGCGGGGCAAAAAAGTATTTATAGGTGCAGGTTCGGCTTATGCTCATAGTATGGTAGCCATTGTGAAAGAATTAGGCATGGATCTTATAGGAGCTTCTACCTGGCATCATGATCCCATATTTGATAATGAGAACAAAAAGTCAGATACACTGAGAAATGACGTAAAGAGTTATGGGGATTTTAAGCTTTCAGTTTGCAACAAGCAATCTTATGAATTAGTTAGTATGCTATATAAGTACAGGCCGGATATATATATAGGTAGGCATACAGGTACAATATGGGCCACAAAATTAGGTATACCGTCATTTTTATCAATAGATGAACATTTTGGAATTGGGTATCAGGGAATAATAAATTATGGAGAATTGATTTTAGACACAATTACTAATCTTTCATTTGTTAGAGGAATAGCTGCACATAATAAACTGCCCTATACTGATTGGTGGCTTAAACAAGATACATTTAAATTCTTAGGGAGGTAAAAAATGAGTGAGTTACTTGAGGAACCGAGACATTTTTGTTCTCTTGGTGCACAGCAAACAGTTACAGCCATAGAAAGAGCTATTCAAATACTTCATGCTGGACCAGGGTGTAGTTCGAAGTTATCAGCAGCAATGTCTGAATGTGGAGGACATCAGGGAACAGGGTATGCAGGAGGAGATGCTATTCCATGCAGTAATATGATAGAAAGAGATGTAGTTTTTGGAGGAGAGAAGAAATTAAAAAGACTTATAGAAGGTACTCTTAAAATAATGGACGGGGATTTATTTGTGGTTCTCACTGGATGCACCTCAGATATAATAGGGGATGACGTTGGAAGTGTAGTAAGTGAATTTCAAAGACAAGGTGTCCCAATAGTATATGCAGAAACAGCAGGATTTAAAGGTGATGCATATAGGGGGCATGAATTAGTTCTGGAAGCTATAATAAATCAGTACTTAAAAGATGATGGAAAAAGAACGCCAGGACTTGTAAATATTTTTGCGTCAGTTCCAATTCATGATCCATTTTGGGAAGGTGATCTGCAGGAAATAAAAAGATTGCTTGGAAGTATAGGGCTTAATGCTAATATATTATTTGGATACAACAGCGGTGGTATAAATGCTATAAATGACATCCCCCATGCAGAATTTAATCTTGTAATATCTCCTTGGGTAGGTGTAGGGATAGCAGAGCTTTTAAAGAAGAAATTTAATACACCCTATCTGCATTGTCCAATACTTCCCATTGGAGGAAGTGAAACTTCCAGATTTTTAAATAAAGTTGTGGATTTTGCAGGTATGGACAAAGAAATAGTAAATAAAGTAATAAAAAAAGAAGAGGATGAATACTATCATTATTTAACTAGATTAGCAGATTTTTTAGTGGAATTTAGATTTGATTTACCTAAAAGATTCTTTACTATAAATGATTCATCTTATTCACTGGCTATGACTAAATTTTTGGTAAATGATTTGGGCCTTTTACCTGAACACCAATTTATAACTGAAGATGTTCCTGAGAGATTTAGGGATGTCATTAGAGGATATTTTAAAGATATTGGGACAGGTATATCTTCTGGCATAACTTTTTCTCAAGATGGAGGAATAATTAATGCAGAATTATCAAAGTTCCATGTTGGTATAAGTCCATTGATTTTAGGAAGTTCATGGGATGTAGATATTGCATCTAAAATTGGGGCTACAAGTATAAGTGTAGGATTACCTATAGTAGACAGAGTTATACTACAACGTAATTATGTAGGATATACGGGAGGCTTAAATTTAATAGAAGATATTTATAGTAAAACACTGCTAAAACATAATTGAGTATGTTTACAAAACTTGATTTATTTCATTTTAATAAAAATATTTAATAGATATCATTGGAAAACAATAAATAACTTGTTTGTAAATATATGAAATAAAAGATATCTTAATTTTAAGGAGGATTTAATTTAATGATCAAAAAACTATTTAGCAAAAAAAATTTATTAATTTTTACTTCAGTAGTATGCCTAGTAGGTTTATTGGCAACTGGCTGCGGTAAACAGTCTTCGTCAGGATCTTCATCAAAAACTGCAACAGAGGATGCATTAAAACCGGATAAAGATGGATTAATCCCAATTAAAACTTCATCAAAGATAGATTGTTCATCTACACCATGGGTTGTTGCCGATGAAAAGGGATTTTTTAAGAAATATGGTTTGAAAGTAGTGTACACAGGTGAAACTCAACCAGCCCAACAAATTCCAGCAATTTTAAAGGGAGACAATTATGTTGAATCCTTTCATCCAAATACTTATGCACCGGCAGTAGCGGGAGGGGCCGATATAATAGGAATAGGGCCCAATGGAGTAGATCCATCACCAGATATAGATCCCAAATATAGACATATGTGGTGGTTTGTCAGTGCAAAAGCTTCGGCAGCTGGAGTTAAAACATTTAAAGATTTAGTAAATTATAAAAAAGGTCAAAAGTTAAAATTTACAACAATTGCTGCTAATATTTGTACTGATTTTGTTACTAATACTATAGCTGATAAAGATGGTTTTCCAAAAGACAGAATAGAATGGGTTACAATGCCAGATGTTCAAGCATTACAGGCTCTTTCACAGGGAACAGTTGATGTATCCGCAGTACATCCACCTTATTATACAGGAATGGAAAAGGCAGGAAATGTAAAAATAGCCGATACATTGGATTCAGGTCTTGGACCAGCGGCAGGTTTAACTTATTGGGTTGTTAATAAAACTTGGGCAAAAAATAATCCAAATGTAACCAGAAAATTCCTCAAAGCAATGCTAGAAGCAGATACTTGGGCAAATCATAATACTAAAGAAGCAGCAGATTTAACTGCAAAACATATAGGACAGCCGGTTAGTGGTAGTCATTATTATACTGAAACTTCAAATATTGACAATGAAAAGTATTTACAACCGTGGATAGATGGGGCAGTTGCAAGTGGATCTATACCAAAAGGTAAAGTAAAAGTTTCAGATATGGTAACAGATGAATACTACAAATAGATATGAAACAATAATAAATAGTCTGATCACTATTTAGTTATTCAATAATTTGTGACCATAGTATATTAATAGAAATAAGATATTCAGTAATAAAATATGGTTGACCAGAGAAACTGGAGACCAAGCTTTCAATGAATTTATTGGAAACTTGGCATTTTTACTTTTAGGATATATGTTGTATTTCCGAAAAGTAATATTTATAAAAAGCTTTAAGTTAAAAAGTCTACTATGTAAATTTTGTTAAAAATAATAAATTGTATAAGGAGGATGCATCGTATGACAGCTGTGACAGTCAAAAAGACAGCGGAAAAGAAAATATCTATAATAGATAAGTTGGGGGTTTTTACTAGAAAGTCTATAGCCATAATAATTTTCTTTATTTTATGGCAAGTATTACCTACAATAGGAGTAGTGAATAGACAATTTATACCATCATTATCTGATATTATAGTTTATCTTGGAAAAATGTTGGTATCGGGAGAATTACTTATTCATGTACAGGCAAGTGCAGCAAGAGCATTAGAGGGCTTTGCCCTTGCGACCATAGTGGGTGTACCATTGGGATTTCTTTTAGGAGGCTGGTTTAAGAAATTTGAAGAGATATTAAATCCATTACTGCAGATACTTTCACAGATTAATCCTTTTACACTTTTCCCTATATTTATGTTATTCTTTGGAATTGGGGAAGTAGCAAAAGTGGCAATAATTTTTTGGACAGCTGTATGGCCGGTATTGTTTCAAACAATCAATGGTGTTCAGAATATCGATCCTACATTAATAAAAGGGGCACGAGCTATGGCCACACCAAAAATTTCACTTTTTTATAAAGTTGTTTTGCCGGGAGCAGCACCCTCAATCTTTTTAGGGCTTAGATCTGCTATGAGTACTGCATGTTTAATGCTAATTGCGGCTGAAATGATAGGGGCAAGTAAGGGGCTAGGTTGGTTAATATTAAATGCACAAACTAATTATAATATTAACAGGCTGTATGCAGCAGCAATGGTTATTGCAGTACTTGGGTTAGCATTGATAAGATTGTTGGCGCTATTAGAACATTCAATAATTACTTGGAAAGAAGATTCTTCCACTGTATAAATTTATATAATAAAAAGGAGTGTTTGTATATGAGTAGACAAAATACATTATTAAAACAAAATGATTTTTGTGAAGAGAATGATCACGATTCTTATATCAATAAGAATAAGAAAGAAATAAAAATTTCAGCTAGGCATATAACGCGTACTTTTAATGTTAAAAATCGAGAAGGGAGAAAAGGGACACAAGAATTTGTTGCAATTAAAGATATTAATCTAGAAATACGTGAAGGTGAATTCATTACTATTGTAGGTCCAAGTGGCTGTGGAAAATCTACATTTTTAGATATACTTGCAGGTCTTTCGAAACCTACTTCTGGAGAGTTATATATCGATGGTAAACTAATAACTGGACCAGCTTTAGATCGCGGCATAATACTTCAGGGATATGCCTTATTTCCATGGAGAAATGTTCATAAAAATATTGAATATGGATTAGAATTAAAAAAAGTTCCTAAAAAGGAGAGAAGAGAAATTAGTCAGAAGTTTATAGATTTAGTTGGTCTAAATGGTTTTGAAAATAGCTATATTCATGAACTATCAGGTGGTATGAAGCAAAGAGTGGCAATAGCTAGATCACTGGCCTATAATCCTGAAGTGCTCTTGATGGATGAGCCTTTTGCTGCAGTTGATGCACAAACTAGAGAAACCATGCAGGAAGAACTTCTTCGTATATGGCAAAAGACTAATAAAACTATAATTTTTATAACTCATAGTATTGAAGAAGCAATATTCCTTGCAGATAGAGTTGCAATTTTATCAACTCATCCTGGTTCCATAAAAGAAATTATAGATGTAAATTTACCAAGACCTAGAAAGCTAGGGGAGATAAAACATACACCTAGATTTAATGCTCTAAGTAATAGAGTTTGGGAACTTCTGCATAATGTTAAAAGTAAAAATGAAGCTAAAATAATAAATTAAAGTCATATGTGCAGATAAATTTAATATTTAGAAAGTAATTAACTAAAGAATTAGTAAATGTGTTTACAACTATGCCATACTGGAATGGGAATTTGGAGGAGATAAAAAGCGTGCTTGAGGGGATTGAGCTTAAAATTGATATACTTTTTGAGAATAAGTTAGGTAGAGTAGGTAAATGGAACGTTATACCTAGAAGTGAAATACAGCAGCAGGAATATGGGCATAAAAATAGAACATTGGTTTTCGGCAGCAGTTGGAAAGAGAGCACGCTTATAATATCGTACTTGAATTTATAGGTAAAGTGTATTTTTCCAACTTTGTCGAAGATAAGAATTACTGTACAAAATTTTATTTACCACATAAATAATTTTAAAATTTATTTACAAAAAGGAATGATAGTTATTATGAGCAGAACGACTAGAAATTACAGTTATTACATTTGGAGATATAGTGGGGTAGTAGTACTTTTATGCTTGTGGGAAATATTACCTAAAATAGGATTTTTTAATCCTCAATTTATTCCACCTCTTTCTAGGGTTTTAGGACAGATTTACATTTTATGGTTTAATAATGCTTTATTTACAAATATCATGGTAAGTTTGTGGAGGGTTTTGTTAGGGCTCATCATAGCATCTATTATTGCAATACCTATTGGGTTATTACTGGGCGGTTGGTTTAGTGAAATTGCTGACCTAATGGATCCACTTTTTAGAATATTTGGTCAAGTAAATCCCTTTTCATTACTGCCTATGTTTATACTATTTTTTGGAATAGGTGAAACTGCAAAACTAGCAGTGGTTGCCTGGGTATGTATATGGCCAATTTTATATAATACTATATTAGGGGCCAGAAGTGTTGACAAACTTTTAATAAAGGCTGCCCGTTCTATGAAAATATCCAACTGGCAATTATTTAAAAAAGTAATATTGCCATCGGCAGAGCCTTCAATTTTTGCTGGACTTAGAGTAGGAACAGAAATGTCATTTTTTATGCTTATTGCAGCAGAGATGATAGGTGCCAGTGCAGGATTAGGATGGCTTTTTCATAATTCTGCAATGAACAATCAAATTCCTAGAATGTACTCAGCTGGACTATTCATTGTAGCTCTTGGTTTCCTATTAAACAGATTTTTAATATATATTCAAAATAAACTATTTTTTTGGAAAGAAACAGAACATGGTTTTAGTTTTGCTAAATGGAAAAAAGTAAATACTAAATTTCATAAAAATCAGATTGCAATATTAGCCATACTGGCAGTTGCAATTATAGGAATTGGAAGTTACGAAGTTAATTATGCCAATACTACAGAATTTAGCAGTCGATTTAGTAACAGCAATGCTGAGGGGCATATGGATATGAAAGGTAACATGAAAAATATGAATATGGAAGAAGACAATAAAAAGAGCTCTGAACATATGGATATGAAAAAAGACAATAAAAAGAATTCCGAGCATATGAATATGGAGATGAAAGAAGATGGGGGAAGTAATTCTGAACATATGAATATGAAAAAATAATGTTTCTTTTAAGGAGGCATGTTCATGAAGAAAAAAGATAATGTTATTTATAAATTTTTAATTATATTTATATTTATTTCAATATGGGAAATTAGCAGCAGGTTAGGAATAGTAGATCCTCAATTTATTCCATCCTTTTCTAGTGTTATAACATCATTATGGAATATGATTTTTTTACAAAATTTCATGTTAAATGTTGGTATAAGCGTAGAAAGAGCGTTGCTGGGATTTGCTGTTTCCATTGTGATTGGTATACCGCTAGGATTTTTACTTGGAGGATGGTTCCCTAAACTGGATTTAGTAACAGAACCTGTTATAGAAATTTTTTCTCAAATTAACCCTTTTTTATTGTTCCATGTTTTTATTTTAATTTTAGGCATTGGAGAAGAAACTAAAGTAGCAGTAATTGCATGGACTTGTATATGGCCTATAGTGTTTAATACAGTTTATGGCGTTAGAAGTATAGATTCTTTAATATTAAAAGAAGCCAGATCTTTTGGAATTGGAAGAGTGAAACTATTTTATAAAATAGTAATACCATCAAGTTTACCATCAATTTTTTTAGGACTTAGATTAAGTGCAGGGTATTCATTTTTTATGCTTATTGCAGCTGAAATGATGGGCGCTAGTTCAGGATTAGGATGGTTACTGTTAACTTATCAGCAGATTTATGATATAAAAAGACTATTTGCAACGGCTGTTGTTATAGCTTTCCTTGGATTATTTATGGATATTTTAATAAAGTTTATTCAAGATAGGTTTGTAGTTAGTGGAGAAAGTAGATTGTAAAATTTTTACAGGTTTATAATTATTGAGAATAGATTTTAATTCTTTGAAATATAGAAAAATAACAATATTATTATGTATATTTAGGGGGTGGTACAGATTGAGCAGTATTAAAAAGAAAATAGGTTTGATTGTTATTATCTTATTTATTGTTAGCATATATTCTATTTATAAAGGTGTTACTGGTAACAAAAATTATACGTCAGTAGCAAATGAAAAATATGTTAAAGTATCATCGGTTAATTTTGATAGAACTATATATAAGCTAACTATAGGAAATACATATATTCCAAATAAAACTATATTACCTAACAATGCGACAAATAAAGCAGTAACATGGTCATCATCAGATAAAAATATAGTAGAGGTAGATGATGATGGAGTGATATCAGGTGTGCACACAGGAACTGCAAAGATTACGGCAACTACTGTAGACGGACATAAGACATCTACTTGTACTGTAACTGTAGCTGATCATGAGCCTGATGATACAATAATCACCTTTAAAGATAAAAATTTGGAAAACAATATAAGATATAGTATTCACAAGTCAACAGGTGATTTATATAAAAGTGATGTTAAGAATATTATAACATTATTAGCAAGTGGGCAAGATATAAAGGATATAAGTGGAATTGAAAACTTGGTTAATTTGCAAATGATTAATCTTGGAAATAACCAAATAAGTGATATTACTTCATTAAAAGGATTAACTAATTTACAAACCCTTTATCTAGATCATAATGAGATAAATGATATAAATCCACTTCAGACGTTAACTAAATTACAAACTTTGGGTTTAAAAAATAACCAAATAAGTAATATTAGTATATTAAAGGAACTAACTAATTTGCAGACTCTTGCTTTAAATTTTAATAAAATAAATGATATAAGTTCTCTGAAAGGATTAACTAATCTATATAGTATTGATTTACAATCAAATAAAATAAGTGATATAAGTTCTTTGAAAGGATTAACTAATTTACATTATCTTTATGCAGAATCTAATGAAATAAGCGATGTGAGCGCATTGAAAAGTTTAACTAAATTACAGAATCTTAGTTTGCAATCTAATAAAATAAGAAATATAAGTAGTATAAAAGGATTAAATGAATTAAATAGTCTTATTCTGTCATATAATGAAATAAGCGATATAAGTGCGTTAAGCGGATTGACTAATTTGCAATTTGATCTTGATTTGCAATCTAATAGAATAAGTGACATAAGTCCATTAAAAAAATTAACTAAATTACAGAATCTTTCTTTAAGTTCTAATAAATTAAGTAATTTAAATTCATTGGCAGCATTAGCTGATCTGCAGTTTCTGGAATTGAAAAATAATGAAATAAGTAATATAAATCCATTAAAAAAAATGTCTCATTTAGAGTATCTTTTTTTACAGGGTAATAAAATTAGTACTGATGATCAGAAAGCATTAAAAAAAGCTTTATTGCAGTTAAAAAATATTTATTATTAAAATACGAAGTTTTTTAATTAAAGTAGTATATATTCTTTCCATGGGAAATATGTTTGTAAAATGAATTTTATGTTTAAAGTTGAGTAGTTACACTAGAGGCTTATTGCCCAATTTTTTAAGTGGTAATGTAAGTTTCTAGTGTTTTGCATATAGAAATAGATATTTTAATGCAGGTTCTTTTTTAGAAAATAAAAATAATGATAAAGATAAATTACGCGAACAATATGTAGAAGTATGGCCCAGCTTAGCTGCACCATACTTCTTAATGTTATTTATTTTTATTTTTCAAAATAGAAAACTTTTAAATTTTTAAAGGAGCATATAATATTTAAAAGCATTTGAATTGTTTTTTACTGTTTCTTCTACAGTTACTATGATAAATTTTTTATTAAGATCATTTTTCATATTTTCTTTATTTCCGTATATTTCTTTGTATACAGTCTCTACTAGTGATTCAATATCCAATTTGTCCTTTATTCTGAAAGCAAATTCCCTATCAGTTTCACAAGGCTGTTTCACTATATTTATTGTTTTTAGTCTTCTTAATATAAAAGTATATAATGGTATAGTGGATTCACTGTGGATTACTTTTTTAAGAATAAGTTTTCTCTTTAAGAACTTAATTAGAATATATAAAATTATTATACAGACTATTATGATGATGTAATTGGAATTTTGAAGTTTTTTAATTAAATTCACGGTATTGATTTTTTTCTTCGAATTATTTTGCATTTTTTTAACAGCAGGCTTCTTTGTTGCAGGAGGTGTATTTATCTGACTACTATTACTTGGTTCCTCTGATTGTTTTTCTTGTTTCATATTTTGAATATTGCTTTTTGTAACAGTATTTTCTAGGTTTAAAGGTTCACTTTCATTATTGGGAGTGGTTTCTAATATTGTCCATATTCCCTTGTCCATAGAGGTAAGCACTTCTGCCCAAGCATGTGCATCAGATGACCTTAAAACATATCTTCCTTTATAATCCTTCTCATCACTGATTCTAAAACCTTCTACATATCTGGCAGGTATACCTATAGCCCTGCATAACATAACAGCAGCCGTAGCAAAAGACATACAGTATCCACGCTTTTCATCAAATAAAAAAAAATCTGCATAATCCGAGGAGGTATCATTTGCATCAGGTTGTAAGTCATAACTATAATTATTAAGTAGATAGTTTTGGATGAGTTTCAATTTTTCAGTATTATTAGAGGCTTTTGCAGTTATTTTATGTGCTAATGTATTTACTCTTTGGGAACTAGTAAAATTCAGAGCATTATCAATTATGCCATAATTAGTATTATTATTAGTAATATTTTCATGAATGTTATTTATATCGTCTTTATATTTTGATTTATAATAATCTTCAAAGGTTTCTATATCATCGTAATCATAAAACTTTATAGTGTAATTGGACTGATTTTGTCCTGTTAAATAGTTTTCGTTATCATACATGGTAATATATGAATTTCTTTTGGAAATTACCTTTGTAATGAAATTAGGTGATATCATAACATTGGAAAAATTATTACTTAAATTTTCAATTGAAAGGGTTTTTATTTTAGTTCCATTTTTCTCATTGTGGTTAATATTTTTTTTGACAAGATTATTGTTATCTATTAAATTTGGTATATTATCATCTATTAACTTAGGTACATCTAATGTCCCATTACCTATTATTATTGGCAGCTGTACATTTTCTATCCATCTATTATAGTTATAACTGTAATAGACCTTTGTTCTCAAATAATGTGGTACATCTCCGCTTATTAGTGAGAGTCTGGCCCTATTCATCTGTAGTTTTTTTCCTAAAAATGATATATATCCTTCATTTATTCCAATAGTAGAAACATTATAAAAATCATCACTGCTATTGAAGATTTTATCAAACTTATATTGAGCTAAATCTGTATATTTACCAGATCTATAGGGTACAAAGCTATATGTAATACTGGAAAGAACAATACATATTATTAAATAATAAATGATTATAGATTTGCTGTAATTTTTTTTGGCTTTTTTGCCAAGTTTACATATGATAAAATTTATAAAAGTCAAAAAAATATATAGTGGTAAAATGAATTTTACAGCCCTGTTAAATTTTATCAAATCATATATCAGCAGTACCAAAGTATTCACTAATGTCACTACTGCTCCTAGGTTCAATTTAAATAAAATCAAATAACAAAATGTTACTCCTGGTATTATTAAAACATAGAATGGAAAAATCAATGAAAAATTTACGGTTGAATTCATGATAGTCAAATTATCTATGTTTATTGCTGAATCCATTAAATTATAAACTAATGACATAAAATAAGAATATTTATAAATTACTATACATATAGCTGATATAACAAATATGGCTAATAGAAATAAAAAAGCTTTCTTATTTTTAATATAATTTACAATCTCAAATATTACTAAAGTTATTATAAATAACAATATTATTTTTATGTAGGAAATGTCCACAACAATATATGCTTTAATAATTAAAATAATAGGTAATATCACATTTATTATAGCCATTGGAATATACATTTTCTTCAATATATCACTTCCCTTAAACAGTTACTTTAATTACATCTACATCAATACGGGAAAGAAGGTTTTTCATTTTGGCGGAAACATCTAAAAGGGTAAAAATAATTAAATTTTTACAATCTATTTTTATTTTAGCAATGGTTTCTAAATCTTCAGATAATATTGTATTAGTTATAATAAATATAGTTTCATAATTTTCATCATTTTGTGTCGTATTTTGTAGTACCCTATTAAAAAAATTGTCCCTTCCCATGCTCCTATGCCTTAGATAATAGGATACAACAGAAAAATAATCCTCTGGGGTTTTTAATTCTAAATTGAAAATTTCCAAATTTTCAATACTTAAATAAATGGTTTCATTTTTCCACAACAAGTATTTGATTATAGATAGCGAAAAAGAAACTAAATTTTCATCTGTCACATTATGAAGATTTTCTGTCATGGGTGCATAATCTGTCATATCTATATAAATGCGGATGTTCTGTTTTTTTATAGAATCAAATTTTTTTACATATAAATTGTTTCTTTTGGCACTTATTTTCCAGTGTATATTTTTGAAATTATCTCCTAATCCATATTTATCAACAGATGAATAAGTGTCTGGTTCATGTAAAGCCATATTATTTTTTGAGAAGTTATATATACTATCTATAATATTTTGAATTTCTATTGGCAATTTTACATCTCTTGGATAGACAGTTACAGTAAATTTACTCTTAAAATTTATTTTTCTTGAGGATATCAGAAATACATCCTTCACCTTTAGAAAATAATTTGTTGAATTATAAATACCTCTGGAAGTCAATTTAAAATTTAATTGAACTTCAAGTTTCTTAAAAGGTAATAAGCTTAAACTCTCATTTAATTTTTCCTCTGTATTAGAAAAAATTAATATAAAGTTTACATAAGGATATAAAAATAAACTTCTATTATACAAATGTAAATAAATTTTTAAATTCTCACCCACAAATTTTTTTTTATTTTCTGAATTTAAGTTAACTGATATATATTTTTTTAAGAAAAGTAATGAAATGAATGAAAGCAATAACATTGATAAAAATACTAGAAGTAAAGAATTAACTATTTCTTTCCCATAAAAATAATGAACTACGATTAATAGGGCTAAAGTAATCAAAAATGAATTTTTAAATTTTATCATGAATATTTAATGTTTGGTACGGATATTTCTTTTATTATATTATCTATAATGGTAGAAACATCTGTACCCTTAAATTTTTCTTCTTTTGATAATATTACTCTATGGGAAAGTACTTTCTTTATATTTTCTTTCACATCATCTGGAATTACATAGTTTCTTTCATATATGTATGCAGTTGCCTGAGATATTTTTAACAATGCAATAGAAGTCCTTGGTGATGCTCCCAAAAACAATTCGGTGCAATTTCTTGTCTTATGGACTATATCAACTATAAATTTATATATTCCTTTACTTACATGCACATTTGTAACCTGGCTTTGGTGCTGCTTTAATTTACTAAGTGTTATAACAGAGCTTATGCCGTTTAGTGGATTTTTACTTCTAGTAGAAAGCATTTTTATCTCTTCATCTTTTGTAGGATATCCTAAAGATAATTTAATCATAAATCTATCCAGTACTGCTTCGGGTAATGGAAAAGTTCCGGTATATTCTAGAGGGTTTTCTGTAGCTATTACTATAAAGGGCAGCTCTAATGGATAGGTATTATTTCCATCAGTAACCTGACATTCCTCCATTACTTCAATTAATGCACTTTGAGTTTTAGGTGAAGTTCGGTTTATTTCATCTGCCAAAATCATATTTGAAAAGATTGGTCCTTTTTTAAAGTCAAATTCACAGCTTTTTGGATTATAAATAGAAACTCCAAGTATATCAGAAGGCAATATATCTGGTGTAAATTGGATTCTATTAAAATTTAAGTCCAAGCTTTTACTTAAAGCCTTTGCCAGCATAGTCTTCCCAACACCAGGAATATCTTCAATAAGCACATGGCCTTCTGCTAAAATTGCCTTTAACATATCCAGAACCACTAATTCTTTGCCAATTATAACATTGGATATATTTTCTATGACATCTTCTATATCTTTCCTCAAACTAAACTCCTCCTACTGCCATCATCCTAATTTTATTAATATAATAATACTATAAAAATAATATTACAAGAAGCCAAAATTGTACTTTAGGGGTATTTTCATATTACTTATTGAAGTTATAAAAATTAACTATTGACAAAAGAACTAAAAAATTGTATAGTACTATCAATAAGTAAAAGTACATTATTTCAATTAAAATTCAATATAAGATTTCTTATCAAGAGAGGCGGAGGGACTGGCCCTATGATGCCCGGCAACCTGAATGTTATTTATTCAATGGTGCTAATTCCTGCGGGGTAACCTGGAAGATGAGATATTAAGAATGATTTAAACTTCTTACATTTCATCTGTAAGAAGTTTTTTATTGTATAATATTAATTTCGATACCTTAGTTGACCAGACGCACTGGAGACTAAGTTAACTGAGTTTTACTCGGTTTACTTGGTCTTTTTTTATATTTAAGTTATGCAGAAAGGATATAAATGAAACTAGGCTGGTGGTGACCAGTGAATTTTTAACACCTGAAGAAGCCAGAGATAAATTTAATAATCATATTTTCAATTTGAGGAGGAACGTATATATGAGACAAGTGGCAATTTATGGAAAAGGTGGAATAGGTAAATCTACAACTACACAAAATTTAACAGCAGGATTAGCTGAAATAGGGAAAAATGTTATGGTAGTTGGTTGTGATCCTAAAGCTGATTCTACTAGACTTCTTTTAGGGGGACTTGCACAAAAGACAGTTTTAGATACTTTAAGGGAAGAAGGAGAGGATGTAGAATTAGATTATATAATGAAGACGGGCTTTAAAGGAATAAGATGTGTTGAATCTGGCGGCCCAGAACCAGGTGTAGGATGTGCAGGAAGAGGAATAATTACATCTATAAACATGCTGGAGAGGTTAGGAGCATATACTGATGACTTAGACTATGTTTTTTATGATGTATTAGGCGATGTTGTGTGTGGAGGCTTTGCTATGCCTATCCGTGAAGGAAAAGCCAAAGAAATATATATTGTAGCCAGTGGTGAAATGATGGCACTTTACGCAGCAAATAATATATCAAAAGGAATAAAAAAATATGCTAAAAAAGGTGGAGTAAGATTAGGTGGAATTATTTGCAACAGCAGAAATGTAGACAATGAAAAGAAATTATTGGAGACTTTTGCAAAAGAATTAGGCACTCAGCTAATTTACTTTGTTCCAAGGGATAATGTGGTCCAAAAAGCTGAAATTCACAAACAGACAGTAATACAGTTTGATTCTGATGAGAATCAGGCTGCTGAATATAGATCTCTTGCAAAATCCATAGAAGAAAATGAATTGTTTGTAATTCCAAAACCTATGAGTCAGGAAAGACTTGAAGAAATATTTTTAGAGCATGGACTTATAGATTAAATAACGTGGGTTCGGCTGAAGTTTACGTGATAAACCATGTAATATAAATGCTTATATAAGATAATGGATTTCATATGTATAGAGAATAGAAAGGATGATACAATGTCAAAAAAAACAATAAATCTTAACTTGACGGAAGTAGAAAACCGAGAGACGAGATTAGGAACTATAACTGCTTGGGATGGTTCGGCAACTGAGTTGTGGAAGGAATCAAACTATGAATTGAGAAGTCAAAGAAAACATGATGGTTGTGGAAAACAGAAAGCTTGTCGGTTGTGTGAATTAAATTCACCGTTGAATCAACAGACGATGTGTGCTAATGCTATTGTTGAATGTCAAATAGGAAATATTACAGACTGTGTACTTATTCAGCATGCTCCAATTGGATGTTCGGCAGATAACCCTTGGTTTAATCTTGCCTTTAACATGGGACTTGGAAGAAGAAATAAACCACCACAGAATTTACAGATTTACAGCACAAATCTTTTGGAAAATGATATGGTTTTTGGTGCTTCGGATAAACTAAAACAAACAATACGAGATGCAAAGGAACGTTTTAATCCTAAGGCAATTTTTATTTCCATGGCGTGTGCTACTGCTATTATAGGTGAAGATATAGAGAGTGTTGCAGAAGAGATGGAAAAAGAAATTGGAGTGACAGTTATTCCCTTACATTGCGAAGGATTTCGATCAAAACACTGGAGTACTGGATTTGATATTTCACAGCATGGAGTTTTACGTCAAATAGTAAAACGTAAACCTGAAAAGCAAAAAGATTTAATTAACATCGTAGCTTTGTGGGGAACTGATTATTTTACAGAAATGTTAAAACCTCTTGGTCTGAGAGTAAATTATATGATAGATATGGCAAGCTATGATGAACTTGCCCAAGCATCGGAAGCTGTGGCTACTGCAACTTTTTGTCACACACTTGGTTCTTATATGGCTACAGCACTTGAGGAACATTTTGGTGTTCCACAGATTGATGCACCTCAGCCTTATGGAATTGCAGGTACGGATGCCTGGTTCAGGGCAATTGGTAAAATTGTTGGCAAAGAAAAAGAAACCGAAGAGTATATAAAGAACGAACATGAAAAAGTACTTCCCAAAATTGAAGAATTGCGCAAAAAGTTTAAAGGAATTAAAGGATTTATTATGACAGGTTCATCTTATGCACATAGTCTTATTTCAGTTTTGCGTGAATTAGGGATAGGTGTTGATGGTTCTGTGGTATTCCATCACGATCCTGTTTATGATGGTGGACATGAGAATCAGGATACGCTGAATGAACTTATAAGCACTTACGGAGATATTCCTAATTTTACAGTAAGTAAAACACAGGCATTCCAACTAAATGCCCTATTTAAACGAGTAAAGACAGATTTTGTAATAATTCGACATCAAGGACTTGCACCTGAAGCGGCAAAACTTGGTATCCCATCTTTAGCCATGGGTGATGAGCATTTTCCTGTTGGTTATGATGGAATAATTCGGACAGGTGAGGTTCTATTAGATATTCTTGCAAGAAAGAAGTTTAATGAGGTTCTTTCTAGACACGTTAAAAGTCCATATAATGAATGGTGGCTTAGCCAAAATGATCCATTTTTGCTTGCAAAGCATCCTGAAGTGCTTGATGAAAGAGTAAAACTTGAAGTGTTTGATGAAATAGCAAAAACTGTGTAAGTAAGTTGCACTGACACTTTGGTTATGGACGGGCAGGACTAAGTAATTTAGGATACACTGTGTAAGCAGGTGATCCTCTAACTATTAGCTCTAATAAAGTAATCAAAAAATAAAAAACTGCGAAAACGTAGTAAAAAAAATTTCTTAAGAATATATGAGGAGGATTAGAGTGGCTGAGACTAAGATAAATAAAAAAAGTAGTACAATAGTACATCCCCATTATGCTTGTGCAGTGGGTGGTGCATATACTGCAGTAGCAATTAAGAATGGTGTTCCAATTGCGAATTGTGGTCCGGGATGTATGTACAAACAATATTTTTTTATGGGATTTGAAAATGGTTTTCAAGGTTCTACCAGTACTGGTGGAGGTAATGTTGCCAGTGTAAATGTAGGTGAGAATGATATAGTATTTGGAGGTGAAAAAAAACTTGATGATTTAATAAAATCAGTTTTAGCAATTTACAAGGGTGAATTATTTGTGGTAGCTACAGGTTGCACTGGAGAACTTATAGGAGATGATGTTGGAGCAATTGTAAAGAAATACCGTGAGGCAGGTTACCCTATAGTGTATGCAGATACAGCTGGCTTCAAAGGTTCAAACCTTATAGGTCATGAAATTGTTGTGGAAGCAATCATAGACCAATTCGTTGGAGATTATAAAGGTGAAAAGAAAAAAGGATTAATTAATTTGTGGTTTGAGACACCTTTTTTTAATACAAATTGGCGTGGAGACTATCTGGAGATTGTAAGGATTTTAAAGAACGTAGGTTTTGAAGTAAATGTACTTTTTGGACCACAAAGTGGTGGAGCGAAGGAATGGAAGGAAATTCCTAAAGCACAATTTAATCTTGTAATATCACCGTGGGTAGGAGTGAATATTGCGAAACATTTAGAAAAAAAATATAATCAGCCTTATTTGCATATTCCTGTAATACCTATTGGTGAGGAAGCTACTACTGCTTTTATAAGACAATTAGTTGAATATGCAGGAATCGATGCTGAAAAATCAGAAGCGTTCATTGCAGAAGAAGCAGAATTGTATTATTATTTTTTAGATTCTTTTTCACACTTTTTTGCAGAGTATTGGTACGGCTTGCCTTCTCGATTTTCTGTTGTAGGAGACAGTGCGTATACACTTGCCTATACAAAATTTCTATCAGATCAGGTTGGACTTATACCTGTAAAGCAAATCATTACGGATAATCCGCCAGAGCAATTTAGAGAGAAAATAAGTAAGGAATTTAGGAATCTATCAGAAGGTGTATCTGTGGAAGTAGAATATATTGAAGATGGTTATCTTGCAGAAAAATCACTTTCAGAAGCCGATTTTGGTTCAGGAGTTCCATTGATATTAGGTTCATCATGGGAATCTGATGTAGCACGAGAAAAAAATGCATTACTAATAGAAATAGATCCGCCTTCTTCTGAGACAGTAGTACTGAACAGATGTCATATAGGATATAGAGGTGCCCTGCAGTTGATAGAGAGAATTTATACGTCAACTGTAGGTGGAAAATAAAAAATAATAATTATAAAAAATTAACTATTGACAAAACATCTAAAAAATTGTATAGTATCATCAATAAGTAAAGAAACTTAAAGTTGATTAAAATTTAATATAGAATTTCTTATCAAGAGAGGCGGAGGGACTGGCCCTATGATGCCCGGCAACCTGAATATTATTTATTCAATGGTGCTAATTCCTGCGGGGTAACCTGAAAGATGAGATATTAAGAAAGATTTAAACTTCTTACATTTCATCTGTGAGAAGTTTTTTACTTATATAATATTAATTTCGATACTTTAGTTGACCAGACACACTGGAGACTAAATAAACTGAATTTTATTCGGTTTATTTAGTCTTTTTTTATATTTAAGTTATCTAGAAAGGAGATAAATAAAATATGAGTGTAGATTTTGCAAGAAGTATAGAGGAGAGGACATTAACGCATCCATGTTACAACTGTATTTCTCACAAGTATGCAAGAATGCATATTCCTGTAGCACCAAAGTGTAATGTTAGTTGTAATTTTTGTAATAGAAAATACGATTGTGTGAATGAAACTAGGCCGGGAGTAACCAGTGAAGTTTTAACACCTAAAAAGGCCAGAGATAAATTTAATATAGTAAAAAACAAAGTGAAAAATTTGACTGTGGTAGGTATAGCAGGTCCGGGAGATCCGCTGGCAAATTTTGAAGAAACTAAAAAGTCTATAGAATTAATAAAAAAGGAATCGCCGGATATCACGTTTTGTCTTTCTACTAATGGATTGATGCTGCCTTTTTATGCAGATGAAATAATAAGACTGGGAGTCACTCATGTGACTATAACTATAAATGCAGTTGATCCTAAAATAAGTGCAAAGATATACAAATTTGTTAATTATTTAGGCAATGTACTTGAAGGGGAAGAGGCAGGAAATATATTATTGAATAATCAATTGTCAGGTCTTAGGTATATTACTCAAAAGGGTGTAATATGCAAGGTAAATATTGTAATGATAAAGGGAATCAATAGTAATCACATTCCTGAAATAGTGAAAAAGGTTAAGGAATGTGGAGCATATATGACAAATATTATGCCTCTTATACCGGTTAAAGACAGTGTATTTGAAAATATGCCTACAGTGAGTGATCTGGAGCTAAATGATATGAGAAAAAAATGCCAGCTAGATTTAAAGCAGATGTATCACTGCAAACAATGTAGAGCAGATGCAATAGGAACTTTAGATAAGGATATATCCGGTGAATTTAGAGGTGACAATGAAGAAGGTTTTAAAGGAGAAAATGTAATTGATCTTAAAAATAAAGGAAAACTTTACAAGGAAAGTAATTATAGATTTGCAGTTGCAACTAAGTCTGGCGTAAATGTAGATGCACATTTTGGACATGTGTCACAATTCTATATATACGATGTAGTAAATGGAAAGATTGAATTTAAGGAAAAAAGAATTATAAATAAATATTGCAATGGCATAGAGGAATGTGACGGACATGACAATAAAATATCAAATATTTTAAGAACTATAGAGGATTGCAATGCAGTACTTGTATTAAGAATAGGTTTTGAGCCTTTAAGCAAATTACGTGAAAAGGGAATAAAGGTATTTCAAATGTATTTTAATATAGAACAGGGCATAAAAAAAGCTATAGAATTACTTGAAAAAGATTCGTAAAAAACATTAAAAGTATTCCAAATGCAGAAGAAAGAGCCAAAGTGAATAAATTTGATAAATATACTAAAGATTCATCACCAAATTTTGTAGTTGAAGATTAGAGGGGGGGAGTTAAGTGAGTAAAGTAGTTGAAGAATTAAAGCCTGATGATTATAAAATTATAGTTAAAGATGTACAGAAATTTTATAATATAAAATCTGAAGGTAACCAAAAAGTGGATGAATTTTTAGCTCTGGATAGTTTGAATTTAAAAATAAAACAAGGAGAATTTATAACTATTGTAGGGCCTAGTGGATGTGGAAAATCAACTTTTTTAGATGTTCTAGCTGGATTATCTAAACCTACATCAGGCGAAATATATATAGATGATAAATTGATTACAGGACCAGATCTGGATAGAGGTATTATCTTTCAGGGATATGCACTGTTTCCTTGGAGAACTGTAGAACAAAATATTGAATTTGGCCTTGAAATAAAAGGTGTACCAAAGGATAAAAGAAGAGAAATAAGTAATAAATTTATTAAGCTTGTAGGATTAAGCAATTTTGAAAAAAGATATCCACATGAGTTATCGGGAGGTATGAAACAGAGGGTAGCAATTGCAAGAGCTTTAGCCTATGATCCTGATGTTTTACTTATGGATGAGCCTTTTGCTGCAGTAGATGCCCAAACTAGGGAACTGCTTCAGGAAGAATTGTTAAATATATGGGAAGAAACTAATAAAACTATTGTATTTATAACTCATAGTATTGAAGAAGCAGTATTTTTAGCGGATAGAGTAGTGGTAATGGCTTCTAATCCAGGCAGGATTAAAGAGATTATTGAAATAAACCTTCCAAGGCCCAGAAGCACCGTTAATGTAAGGATGTCTCAAGAATTTAATTCTAATAGAAATCGAATATGGGAATTACTTCATGATAATGATAAAAAATATGTGATTTAGAAATTATAATTTTGGCAACAATTGTATTTTATTAGTTAAATCAAGGGAGGATATAACATATGAAGAAATTCAATCTTAATACTTCTGTAGTAGACACCCGTGAGCAGCGGCTGGGGACTATTATTGGCTGGAAAACTGGAAAAGCTTCAGAGCTTTCTAAAGACTCTGCCTTTACTTGTGCAGGCTGTAAAGGAAATGGAGGAAAGAGGCTTTGTGAGGCTACAGGGCCTTTTACACAAGGTTCTACTTGCAGTGAGCAAATGGTAGAATGTCAGGCAGGAAATGTAAGAGATGCAGTTTTAATTCAGCATGCACCCATAGGCTGTGGAGCTGGTCAGGTAATCTATAATTCTATATATAGAAATGGACTTGCTATTAGAAATTTGCCTATAGAAAATATAAAAATAATTAACACCAATATGAAAGAAACAGATATGGTATTTGGGGCACTTGACAAATTGGAACGGTCTATAAGAGATGCTTGGGATAGACATCATCCCAGGGCAATATTTATTGGAACATCCTGTGCATCAGGAATAATCGGAGAGGATGTAGATAGTGTAGCCACCAAAATGCAGGAAGAACTTAATATTCCGGTTATTCCTATGTATTGTGAAGGATTTAGATCGAAGCACTGGAGCACGGGGTTTGACGCTACCCAGCATGGAATTTTAAGGCAGCTAGTTAGAAAAAATCCTAAGAAACAAGAGAATTTAGTAAATATAATTAACCTTTGGGGCAGTGATGTATTCACGCCTATGCTGGCAGAGTTAGGACTTGAAGTTAACTATGTTATAGATTTAGCTAAAGTGGAAGATTTAGAAAGGCTTTCAGAAGCTGCAGCTACTGTTACCTTCTGTAACACTTTAGGTTCTTATATGGCGGCTGCTTTAGAAGAGCATTTTGGAGTACCTGAAGTTAAGGCACCTCAACCTTATGGAATCGCAGGAACGGATGCATGGTTAAGAGAGTTAGCAAGAGTTACACATAGAGAAAAAGAAGCGGAAATATATATAGAAAAAGAACATAAAAGAATAGCACCTAAAATAGAAGAACTTAAAAAATTATTAAAAGGTAAAAAGGGTTATGCGGCTACAGGTTCAGCTTATTCTCATGGGCTTATTGCAGTGCTTAAAGAACTTGGAATTCAGGTAGATGGATCTTTAGTATTTCACCATGACCCGATATATGACAATAATGATTCTAGCAAGGATACTCTTAAATTCCTAGTGGATAACTATGAGGATGTTGCTAATTTTAGTGTAAGTAACAGGCAGCAGTTTCAGTTTTATGGGTTGCTTAAAAATGTAAACCCAGATTTTATTCTTATCAGGCATAATGGACTAGCCCCTCTGGCCTCCCGAATGGGAATTCCTGCAGCTCCACTGGGAGATGAACACCATGCCATAGGCTACAGCGGAATTTTAAATTTAGGTGAAACCATTTTGGAAATACTTCAGCATAAAAGATTTCATCAGGATTTATCAGAGCATACTAAGCTGCCTTATACAAAATGGTGGCTTGAGCAGAAAGATCCGTATATATTAGAAAAAAATAGTTTTGTGCAAATTTAATGGAATAGTTATTAGGGGATGATAATTTATGAAAGTTAACTTAAACACTTCTGTGGTAAAGACCCGTGAACAACGCCTTGGCACTATAATTGGATGGAAAACCGGAAGAACTTCAGAGCTTTCTAAAGATTCGGCATATACCTGTGGAGGATGTAAAGGTAATGGAGGAAAGAGGCTTTGTGAAGCCATAGGTCCTTTTACCCAGGGGTCAAGCTGTAGTGAAAGAATGGTGGAGTGTCAGGCAGGAGAGGTGAGAGATGCAATTTTAATTCAACATTCTCCCATAGGTTGTGGAACCAGCCAGGTAGCTTGTAATTCTATATATCGTAATGGCCTTGCAAATAGAAAATTACCTGTAGAAAATATGAAAGTAATTAATACTAATATAAAGGAAACAGATATGGTATTTGGAGCACTTGAAAAATTAGAACGATCTATAAGGGATGCTTGGGAGAGGCATCATCCTAAAGCAATTTTTGTTGCAACCTCTTGTGTTACTGGTATTATTGGAGAGGATATAGATAGTGTGGCAAGTAAATTGCATGAAGAGTTTCAAATTCCTATTGTTCCTATGTATTGTGAAGGCTTTAGGTCAAAGCACTGGAGTACAGGATTTGATGCTACCCAGCATGGAATCTTAAAATATATAGTTCGTAAAAGCTCTAAAAAACAAGAAGATCTGGTAAATGTAATTAATCTTTGGGGCAGCGATGTATTTACTCCAATGTTAGCTGAATTGGATCTTAGGGTTAACTATGTAGTGGATATGGCAAAGGTAGAGGATCTAGAACAGCTTTCAGAAGCTGCTGCTACGGTTTCATTTTGTCATACATTATCTTCTTACCTGGCAGCTGGATTGGAAGAGCAATTTGGGGTTCCAGAAGTTAAAGCCCCTCAACCTTATGGAATTGCTGGAACAGATGCATGGATAAGAGAATTAGCGAGAGTTACCCATAGGGAGGAAAAAGCAGAAGCATATATAGAAAAAGAACATAAAAGAATAGCACCCAGGATAAAAGAACTTAAAAAATTACTGAGTGGTAAAAAAGGTTATGCAGCTACAGGCTCAGCTTATTCCCATGGCCTTATTGCAGTGCTTGGGGAGCTTGGTATTCAGGTGGATGGTTCCTTAGTATTTCATCATGATCCTGTATATGATAATAATGATCCTACTAAAGATTCCCTGAAGTTTTTGGTAGACAACTATGGTGATGTTCCTAATTTTAGTGTAAGTAATAGACAGCAGTATCAATTCTATGGACTGCTTAAAAATGTTAATCCTGATTTTATTATTATAAGACATGCAGGACTTGCCTCTTTAGCTTCCCGTATGGGTATACCGGCAGTTCCACTTGGAGATGAACATCATGCGGTAGGTTACCAGGGAATTTTAAATTTAGGAGAAACTGTTTTAGATATACTTGCACATAAAAAATTCCATGAGGATCTATCTTCTCATGTTAAATTACCTTATACAAAATGGTGGCTTGATCAGAGGGATCCTTATATATTAGAAAAGCAACATTATGTTATATATTAGAAAAATAGCAGTGACTTTATAGAATAGGAGTGGATATAGTGTCCAATATAGAAATAGAATTAAAAGATATAAATAAAACTATAGAAAAATCAAATTCTATTGAACAGATTAGGTATGGATGTGCCCTGGGAGCTGTACACAGTGCTTTTGCAATTCCTAGAGTAATTCCTATTGCCCATTGTGGTCCGGGTTGTGTGGACAAACAAACTGCCAACATAGCTTTTTATAATGGATTTCAAGGAGGAGGCTATGGAGGAGGTTCTGTTGTTCCAAGTTCAAATATTTATGAAAAAGAAGTTGTATTTGGTGGTGAAGACAGATTAAGAGAACTTATAGATGCAACCTTTAAAGTCTTAGACGCAGATTTATTTGTAGTTATGACTGGGTGTATTCCAGACACTGTGGGAGATGATGTAGGAGCTGTAGTAGGAGAATTTCAGGATGAAGGACGTCCTATAGTATATGCAGAAACAGGTGGATTTAAGGGAAATAATTTCACAGGACATGAACTGGTTACAGAAGCTATTATTGATCAATATGTAGGTGACTATGATGGACCTTTAGAAAAGGGGCTTGTAAATGTGTGGTCACTACTTCCTTACCATAATACTTTCTGGAGAGGAGATCTTACAGAAATCAAAAGAATTTTGGAAGGTATAGGTTTAAAAGTTAATATATTATTTGGACATGAAAGTGCGGGGGTTTCAGAGTGGAAAAATATTAAAAAAGCACAATTTAATTTAGTACTATCTCCGTGGCTTGGTCTTAAGACAGCAGAAAAATTAAAGAAAAAATATAAACAGCCTTATTTACACATTCCTGTAATTCCAATAGGAGCAAAGGAAACCAGCAGTTTTTTAAGGAAAGTAGTAGAATTTTCAGGTATTGATAAAATTAAAGCTGAAGAATTTATTGAAAAAGAAGAAAAGAAGTATTATGAGTATCTAGAAGATTTTTCTGATTTTTATGCAGAGTATTGGTGGGGGTTACCAGCAAAGTTTGCTACTATAGGTGACAGTGCATATAATTTAGCTTTAACAAAATTTTTGGTAAATCAATTAGGATTAATACCTGCCATACAAATTATTACTGAAGATCCACCTGAAAGATATAGAAATAGTATTCGGGAAGAATATAAAAAAATAGCAGATGATGTTTCAGTAGATATAGAATTTGAAGAAGACAGTTATACTATTCATGAAAAAATAAGAAAAACAGACTTTGGTCATAAACCGCCTATTATTTTTGGAACTACCTGGGAGAGAGATCTGACTAAAGAATTAAAAGGTTCTATAGTTGAAGTAGGTTTTCCAGCGTCCTATGAACTGGTACTTTCAAAATCTTATGTAGGATATAGAGGCGCTCTTACTTTGCTTGAGAAGATATATACTACTGTAGTTGGAGCTAGTGCATAATTTTAATATCAAGTGATTCTTAGGTTCAGATGGAGTTTGCTTATAAGGATGAACTCTCTCCAGCTGAACATTATTAACAGTATTCTTAGTGTCTTCAGCGCTTAGAATACGTTATCCTTTAGGGGAAGAACTTATCCAGGAATGCAGCAGTGCTTATTTCCCACTTTGATAGAAAAGCAGAGAACCAAAATTTTTAATTTTGTGTGAATCGCTTTCGCAGAGTGCGATGGGGGTGTTAGCAATGGTAGTGACGGGATAAATATAGTTTAAATAAATTTAATAATAATATTTTCAATTTGAGGAGGAACATATATATGAGACAAGTAGCTATTTATGGAAAAGGTGGAATAGGGAAATCTACAACCACACAAAATTTAACAGCAGGTTTAGCTGAGCTAGGGAAAAATGTTATGGTGGTAGGTTGTGATCCTAAAGCTGATTCTACTAGACTTCTTTTAGGGGGACTTGCACAAAAGACGGTGCTAGATACTTTAAGAGAAGAAGGAGAAGATGTAGAATTAGATTATATAATGAAAACAGGTTTTGGTGGAATAAAATGCGTTGAGTCCGGTGGACCGGAACCTGGAGTAGGATGTGCAGGAAGAGGAATAATTACATCTATAAACATGCTGGAGAGGTTAGGAGCATATACTGATGACTTAGACTATGTTTTTTATGATGTATTAGGTGATGTTGTGTGTGGAGGCTTTGCTATGCCTATCCGTGAAGGAAAAGCTAAAGAAATATATATTGTGGCAAGTGGTGAAATGATGGCACTTTACGCAGCAAATAATATATCAAAAGGAATAAAAAAATATGCTAAAAAAGGTGGAGTAAGATTAGGTGGAATTATTTGCAACAGTAGAAATGTAGACAATGAAAAGAAATTATTGGAAACTTTTGCAAAAGAATTAGGCACTCAGCTAATTTACTTTGTTCCAAGGGATAATGTGGTTCAAAAAGCTGAAATCCACAAGCAGACAGTAATACAATTTGACTCTGATGAGAATCAGGCAGTTGAGTATAGGTCTCTTGCAAAATCAATAGAAGAAAATGAGCTGTTTGTAATTCCAAAACCTATGAGCCAGGAAAGACTTGAAGAAATATTCTTAGAGCATGGACTTATAGACTAAAACTTTTAAATGAAACACTAGCTTACAAGCTTTTCATTTCTCCATTTAGATCAAGTTTAACATAGCCAGGTATCTTCCTACATGTACTAATTTCATATATAATTGAAGATTGTGGGAAGGTATCTGGTGATGATTTACATATATAGTAATTAAGCCGTATCAATATTTAGGTATCTTAAAAATATGTTACTTTCTGCAATAACGAAATATGATATAATTTTAATGTATTTTAATTACACAACTATATAATATGGAGTTAACAGAGCTATGAATAAAAATTATTTTACTAATGCAGTTTCTATTGCTAAAGATATATGTATAAAGAAACTGAAAGAAGGAGACATTGCAGTAGATGCCACTATGGGAAATGGAAATGATACTGTATTTTTAGCGGAAATTGTGGGACAGTCAGGAAAGATATATGCTTTTGATATACAACAGGATGCTATTAAAAATACACAAAAAAAGATAGTTGAGAAAAATATTTTTAAATATGTAAAGCTTATAAATGACGGACATGAAAATATTGACAATCATATAACTGAAAAAGTGAAACTTGTTATTTTTAACCTTGGATATTTACCCAAAGGGGAACATTCTATTACAACTAAGGCAGATACTACACTTGCAGCACTTAAAAAGGCATTAAATTTAATTGATGAAAATGGAGTAGTAATTTTGGTAGTATATTACGGCCATGAGCAGGGGAAATATGAAAAAACATCTTTAGAGAAATATGTAAAAACTTTAGACCAAAAGAAATATAACGTGGTTGAAATGGATTTTGTCAATCAAATTAATAGCCCACCTATGCTTATTATAATTGAGAAAAGGTAGGGGGATTTTTAGCAGCAAGGAGATTTTTGTAAAAAGAATCCTTGCTATTTTAAATTTTTAATGGTTGTGGTGAAGGGAATGAATATTATTGTGAATAAATATGAGAAAAAAATATTTGTGGTAGATGATGAAGTGAAGATTACAGAGGTCATAAAATCTTATCTTGAAAATAGTGGATATGCTGTATATATGGCATATAATGGTGTGGATGCTATGAATTTATTTAAAAAAATAAATCCTGATCTTATAATTTTAGATTTAATGCTTCCTGATATTTGTGGAGAAGATATTTGTGAAATGGTAAGAAAAAGATCAAAAGTTCCTATTATAATGCTTACTGGGAAAACAGATGAAGAAGATATACTTAATGGGCTTGATATAGGGGCAGATGATTATATGACAAAACCCTTTAGTCCGAGGCAACTTGTAGCTAGGGTGAAAGCTTTACTTAGAAGAACTGATGATAAGCTTGGAGAAAATAATTCTTTACTTTCACTTAACCATAATGATTTGATAATTAATGATTTAAATTATGAAGTTAAAAAAGCAGGTAATATAGTTAACCTTACACTTATTGAATACAATATATTAATAACTATGGTTAGATATCCCGGAAAAATTTTTACCAGAGAAGAGTTAATCACTGTTGCATTAGGAGAGAATTTTAAAGGATATGATAGAACTATTGATTCTCATATAAAGAATTTAAGATACAAAATAGAAGACGATCCTAAAGAACCAGAATATATTTTAACAATCAGAGGCATAGGCTATAAATTTGGAGGTGTTTAGGGGGTACTTTATATGAAAGATAGTTTAAGAAGTAGATTGACCCTATCCTATATACTTATTTCCCTTGTATGTATATTAACCATAAGTATTCTCACAAATGTATTCCTTGAAAAACAATTCAGGGAATACACTATTCGTAACCAGGAGCGTAAAAATGAAGAAATAGCTGACTTAATAGGTAAGCAATATAGTGATAGTGGGGTATGGAATTACACTGCCATTGAGGATATAGGAGTTAATGTTATTGAGCAAGGAATGATTATAAAAGTAATAGATAATCATGGTAAAGTAGTATGGGATGCAGCTGTCCATAACAATGGGTTATGTAAGCAGATGTTAGATGACATGGTTAACAAAATGAGCAGACATTATAATAATTGGGATGGAAAATACCGGGTTAAGGAATATTCAGTTTATCATGATAAAAATAAAATAGGAAATGTAGTAGTAGGTTATTATGGCCCATTTTACTATAATGATAATGATTTTGCGTTTATTCATGCACTAAATAAGCTCCTTATAGATACAGGTATATTTTCTTTATTTTTTGCACTAATATTAGGTGGATTTATGGCTAAATGGCTGAGCAATCCTATTACAAGAGTCATTAGAGCAGCAGAAAGCATTTCTAAAGGTTATTTTAAAAATAGAGTTAAAGAAAAATCTAGAACAAAAGAAATTAAATTATTGATTTCCACAATTAATAATTTAGCTGAAACTTTAGAAAGGCAGGAATTATTGAGAAAGAGAATGTCAGCTGATGTTGCGCATGAACTGAGGACTCCCCTTGCAACCATTCAGAGTTATATGGAAGCAATGATAGATGGTATATGGAGACCAGACAAGGAAAGATTAATGAGCTGTCATGAGGAAATAATGCGAATAACTAGGTTGGTTGGAGATCTAGAAAAATTGGCAAAGTATGAAAGCCAAAACTATAAATTAAATAAAACTGAATATGACATTTATGAACAGATACAAAGTATAATATACAATTTTGAAGCTAATTTTAAAAATAAAGGTGTAAAACTCCATCTTTATGGGAGAAGTGAAAATATAGTTGCCGAAAGAGATAAAATAAGTCAGGTTATAATAAATTTAATATCCAATGCGTTAAAATATACTCCAGAACATGGGTTGGTAGAAATAAGAGTGGGAGGAAAAAAAGGTATGGTAAGAATAAGTGTGAAAGATACTGGAATTGGAATTTGTCCAGAGGATTTACCCTCCGTTTTTGAAAGATTTTATCGTGCAGATAAATCTAGAAATAAATTAACAGGTGGTTCTGGAATAGGATTAACAATAGCTAAAACTATTGTGGATTTACATAAAGGAAGAATAACAGTACAGAATAATTTTGATAAGGGGACAGAATTTATAGTTTTATTACCCAAAGCATCTTTTGATAAATGACTAGTCAGTATATTGATAGTTAGTTAAAAAAATATTAACAATTTCTCCATAAAATCTCCATAGTATTTTTGTAAAATATAAGTTTTGTATTGACAAACAGCTTAAAGTGTATTAACATAGTAAAAAAATAATAATGCTATCAGATTACTTGAGCTAACTAGAAAGCTAGAGGCTAATAGTTCCTTTTAATTAAATTAAAAGGAGTTGTTAGCCTTTTTTAGTTAGTTTTAGTTAATGATTTTAAGGAGGTAAAGTTATGAATAAGAAAAGAGTACTGTCTATAGTACTTACATTTGCACTGGCAATAACAACTCTAAGTACTAATATAAGCTTATCTGCTGTTAGAGCAGCATCTGGAGAAGTAACGAGAACAAGTGGCTCTGACAGGTATCAGACAGCAGCTCAAGTTGCTGTGACAAATTGGACAGCCCCAGATAATGTAGTATTAGTGTCAGGTGAAGGTTATGCAGATGCAATAAGCGCTTCTGTACTGGCTAAGAAATTAGATGCACCTATACTTTTAACTACTCCAAAAGTTTTAAATTTATACACAAAAACAGCACTGGATACATTAAAACCAAAGAACATATATGTTATTGGAGGTAATGCCTCTATTTATAAAGAAGTTAGAGATTCTTTGAAAGACTCCTATAATATTATTGAACTTGGCGGTGCTAATAGATATGAAACTAATGCAGCTGTAGCAAAAAAACTTGTAGAACTGGGAGTAGATCCATCTAATGCAATTTTAGTTGGAGGAGAAGGATTTTCAGATGCTTTAACAGTTGCTTCAATTGCAGCTGCAAAAGAACAAATATTATTACTTGGCACTAATGATTTAAATTATATAAAACCTGTTACAGATTTTATAAATCAGTATAAATCAAGTATTACCGTAGTAGGAACTAATTTTGTTATTAATGATGATACCTATAAAGCCATTAATGGAGTAAAAAGGATAAATGGAGGCACAGATAGGTTTGATACAAATCTTAAAGTTCTAGATGCTTTTAAAGGCGATATAAAAACATCCAAATTTTATGTGGCAAATGCAAGTGGTGATGGTTATGCAGATGCTCTAGTTGCATCAGTATTAGCAGGTAAAAATGAAGCACCGCTGGTGTTATTGGATAATGAAACATCTAAATCTACTGCTAATGCTATTGATTATCTAAAAACAAATTTAACTGATTCATCAGAAGTTGAAGTTTTAGGTGGAACTGGTGTTATTCCAGAAAACATTGTTACTAAAATAAATGGTTACATATCAGCAGGTGGCTCAAGTAGTTCGGGAGGTTCAACCACTGGCTCAAGTAGCTCGGGAACTTCAACTACTGTACAGACTTTTACAGGGTATATTCAGGATGAAGATTGTTTTATTAGTTATGCACCAAACTATGGTGATGATACAAAAATGTGTTTATCAATGAAGTCCTGTGCGGCTAGTGGATATGGAATAACGGCCCTCCAAAGTGATGGCAGCTATAAATTCTATTATTTTGATGGCAATTTTGCAACTTTTGCTGATGGAAAAACCTTTGATGGTACTGGTTCACAGCTATCTGCATGGAATTTAATACAAAATACCTCCAAGAAGGATCATGTTACCATAACTGTAACGGGAACTTTAAAGGGAGATACAAAGGTTTCTCCAAATGATGGCAAGAGCTATCCAGTAATAACAGTATCCTCTTTAAGAGAATCATCAAGTAGCTCCGGCAGTTCGGGAGGTTCAGGTAGTTCAGGCAGTTCAGGAAACAATGTTTCAGATTTAAATGACGGAGGTAACCATAGTGGAGATTATACAATCTCCACTACCGGAACTTTTGGACCTGTAGATTCAGATAAGGCTACGACAGTAAATGGGAATGTACAAATTAAGTACAATGCCTCATCAACTGATTCAATAACTTTACAGGATTTAAATATTAATGGAACACTTGCAGTTGATTTTGGAGAAGGTAATGTAACGCTAAATAATGTGATAGTAAATGGTGTAAAAGTTGCAAATGTAGGTTCAAATTCACTACATGTTAAAGGAGATACTTCTATAGGTTCTCTTATTGTAAATGATAGTAATGATGATGCTCATATAATTATTGAAGGAAATGCAATTATAACAAATACCACTATAAATGCAGGTGCCAAGCTTGAAGTAGCAAGTGATGCAACGAATGCTAAACCCTTTGAAAATGTTACTATAGCTTCTGCAGCGGCTGCCAATAATGTTGTTCTCACAGGAGGCTTTAATAATATTACAGTTTCAAGTGCAGGGGCAGATCTTGATTTACAAGAAAGTACAGTAGGAACTTTGCTAGTTAGTTCAGAAGCAAAAGCTGCAAAGATAAAAACAGCAGATAAAACTACTATAGATGATTTAAGTGTTAATGCTCCTATAAGTGTTACTGGAAATGGGCGTATTGCTAATGCAAATTTAGGTGTTAGTGGAATAACTGTAGAAAAAGCTCCAACAAATATTGCCATAGTAAAAGGAGTTACGGCAACAGTTGAAGGAAAGACTAAAGATGAGAGCAACACCACAGTAATAGGAGAAGTACTAACAACTCTTCCGACATTGAGCAGTATAGAGATAACAGCACCAGCAGCTAAACTTAATTATATAGTAAGAGATAAACTGGATATCACAGGTATGCAAGTAACAGGAACTTATAGTGATAATACTACAGCAGTACTACCAATTAATAAAGCAAATGTAACAGGTTTTAATAGTTCAAAGGCAGTAGATGGACAGGTATTGACAATCACAGTGGGTGGAAAAACAGTAACGTATACAATTAATGTAGTTGCAGCAGAGCAAGAGACTATAACTGGATATATTGAGGATGTACATTGCTTTTTTGCATATACAGATCCTTCTGCTGACACAAAGGGCTGTTTATCAATGAAATCTTGTGCAGCTAGTGGTTATGGTATAACTGTACCTCAAAGTGACGGTACTAAAAAGTTCTACTTCTTTGATGGTAATTTTTCAACTTTTACTGATGGAAAAACCTTTGATGGAACTGGTTCGCAATTGTTGGCATGGAATCTGATTCAAGGTACAACAAAGAAAAATAATATTACGGTTTCTGTAAAAGGAACATTAAATGGAACTGAAAAAACTTACACTGATAAAAATGGTGCAAGTTACAGCTTCCCAGTATTAACGTTATCTTCTCTATCAGAAACATCAACATTAAATAGTATAGCAATAACAACACCAGCAACTAAGCTTACTTATTCAGTAGGAGATGCATTAGATATCACAGGTTTACAAGTAACAGGAACTTATGATGATAATACTAAAGTGTTACAATCAGTTACTGCAGCAAATGTAACCGGCTTTGATAGTTCAAAACCAGTGACTGGACAGGTGTTGACAATTACAGTTGGAGGAAAAACAACAACTTATACAATCGATGTAGTTGCTGCAGCACCAGAAGAACAGACTTTTACAGGATATATTCAGGACCAGGATTGTTTTATTAGTTATGCTCCAAACTATGGTGATGATACAAAAATGTGTTTATCAATGAAATCCTGTGCAGCTAGTGGATATGGAATAACAGCTCTTCAAAGTGATGGCAGTTATAAATTCTATTATTTTGATGGTAATTTTGCAACTTTTGCTGATGGAAAAACCTTTGATGGTACTGGTTCACAGCTATCTGCATGGAATTTAATACAAAATACTATAAAGAAGAATAATATAACTATAACCGTAAAGGGTAAGTTGGATGGAGAAATAAAAACTGCCCCAGATGGTAATACTTATCCGGTAATTACAGTAACATCCTTAGCTGAAAATTAATTTCTGATTTAAAATCGAGTATTAAGAAAATATAGGGTAAGCATTTTTCCTTAATACCTTTTTTAAATAAATAGAATATAAGGGGGAAAATAATGGACAATCATCTACTGCTTTTTTTAAAAGATCTTTTTTATTTAAAGTATCTTCCATCACTTGGAAATAACGCCAGCTTCAGTTTGATTTTTTTATTTGGAATATTAACTTCAATTCACTGCATTGGTATGTGCGGAGGGATTGTCCTTACACAATGTATAAATAGAAATGAAGCTAAAATAGTTAGTAAAAAACTTAGTAAAAATACATTTTTGCCTATTGCAATCTACAATATTGGCAGAGTGATATCCTATACTATTATTGGAGGTGTAGTTGGCGGGATTGGACAGGTACTGACCCTATCAGGCATTTTTAAAGGCATTATTCCAATTATAGGCGGAATATTTATGATTATTATGGCTATAAATCTTCTTGGGATATTTCCTGTGCTAAGATATTTAAATATTTCAATGCCCAAATTTGTTGTAAATAGAATTGTGGAAAAAAACAGCAGTACAAGCCCTTTGATTGTAGGATTATTAACAGGTCTAATGCCCTGTGGACCTTTGCAGATGATACAACTTTATGCCCTTAGTACCAGAAGCGCCATTTACGGGGCAGCTTCTGCTTTTATATTTACATTAGGTACTATTCCAGGCTTATTTGCATTTGGTACATTTAGTGCAATAATCAGCAAGAAGTTTTCAAGGTATATTTTAAAGTTCAGCGCTGCTTTAGTAATTGTTCTTGGTATTGTAATGATTGGGAGGGGCCTTGCACTTACAGGTGTTGTATTTCCAGCATTTTTAGATTCTAACAGTAAGACAAATAATTATACAGCTTCTGTTGTTCAGGGAAATATACAGACAGTAACTACGAGTATTGGCCAGGATTATTTTCCGCCAATTCAAGTAACAAAAGGGATTAAAGTTAAATGGACTATAAATGTTGATAAGTCGGTTTATTCTGATTGTAATAATGCAATAAGAATACCTGTTTATAATATAAAAAAGAAATTTGTTATAGGGAATAACACAGTAGAATTTACACCAGATAGGGAAGGAGAGTTTATTTATACTTGCTGGATGGGAATGATTAAAAGCAAAATTAAAGTAGTACCAAATGGAGGATTAAAAAAAGTTTCTAACTCAAGTAGTTTAACCAGTTCAACAAAACAAGTGGCAGATTCTAGTACTCAAGTTTCAAAAAGTACATCACAAAAGGAGAATTCAGCGGTATCATCAACTAAAAATGAAAACAATGTTTCAATGTCAAATACTGTTAATGACGTTGGGAATTCAGATAATAAACCTGAATCCATACTTGAATGGTTTAAAGATAAATTAACACCAGGAGGTAATGAAAGTGCTAAAAGGCAGCAAAAAACCCAAACCTGGGTTGGATGGATTTTTGATAGGGATTGTATTGGCATTAATCCTGTAAAACATACAAAAGCATGCAATATTATGGGATCTTGTTACGCCAGTGGCCTTGGAATTATTCCATATATTGAAGGCAAGTCTTTTGATACCTATAAAGCAATGAGAGATTTTGTAGTTTTTGATGGTGAAAGTAAAATAGTAGCAAAATCATTTATAGAAAGTTTACCGGAAAATTGGAGGACAAATATAACTATTAAAGTAACTGGGTATCCTGTAAATAATATACCTACAAATAAGGATGAGACTAACGTACCTGAAGAGGATTCATCTAAAGTAGATCATTACTTAAGTGGCATTCATATTACATCTATAGAGGCATATTACATTGAGGGAATATCAACAAATAAGCTGCCGTCACCAAATATAATTTTTCCTAAAAAATAATCATTGTAGATAGCAATATTAAAATATGTATACCTTAAAATAAAATAGTGTAAAGGAGGGGATAGGGTGATAGAAGTAATAAATCTCACCAAAAACTATGGAAATATAAAAGCTGTAAACAATTTGAATTTTGAAGTTAAAAAAGGAGAGATAGTAGGTTTTTTGGGACCAAATGGTGCTGGTAAATCTACTACAATGAATATAATAACAGGTTATATGTCTTCAACAGGGGGAACTGTTAAAGTATGTGGTTTTGACATTTTAGAAGAACCTATAGAGGTAAAAAAACGTATAGGATATCTGCCAGAACAAACACCTCTCTATACAAACATGACTGTAATAGAATTTTTAAATTTCATAAGTGATTTAAAGTTAGTTGAAAAGAAGCAAAAAAAGAAGCATTTAGAGGAAATTATAAAAAAAGTTAATCTAATACAGGTGAAAGATAGGTTAATTGGGAATCTTTCCAATGGATATAAGCATAGGGTGGGTTTGGCACAAGCACTTATAGGAGATCCAGAGATACTTATTTTGGACGAACCCACAACGGGGCTTGATCCAGCACAAATAATAGAAATAAGAAAACTTATAGTAGATTTGGGAAAAGAGCATACAGTTATATTAAGCTCACATATTCTTCCAGAAGTAAGTGCTGTATGTCAGAAAGTGATTATAATAAATAAAGGAGAGATTGTGGCAGTAGATACCCCTGATAACTTGTCAAAAAGATTTATCAACTATTCAAAGTTTCATATTACAATGGCTGGAGATAAAAAACTTATAGAAGAAAAACTTTCAGGTATTGATGATATAAAATCAATACAGGTAGATGAGGAAAAAGAAGATAATGTTATAAGTTATATTATTGAAACAAGTAAAGATAAGGATGTGAGGAAAACTCTTTTTTATGTCATGGCTAATGCAGGATTACCTATACTTGAATCTAAATCATTAGATACTTCCTTAGAAGATATATTTGTTCAACTTGTAACAGACGAAAAGGAGGTAAAATAAGATGAAGGCAATTTTAAAAAATGAGATTAAATATAATTTTAATTCCCCTATGTATTATATTGTAATTGGATTGTTTATATTAGTAACTTCCATATATTATTTTATTGGAAATGTTTATAATCAATCTGCGGATTTAAGCAGTTTGTTTGGGACTATGAGTATTATTTTATTATTTATAGTACCTATTCTTACAGCTAAAACTATAGCTGAGGATAAAAGAAATGGTATGGAAATACTGTTAATTACTTCTCCTACTAAATTATCACATATTGTTTTAGTAAAATTTTTTCCCCTTTTATTTACATTTTTGGCAATTGTGGGGGGATTTCATTTATTTATCCTATAATATTATTTATTTTTTCTGATCTATCAATTACTGCAGTTGTTGGACAGTATTTAGGCTTTATTCTTCTTGGGATAGCTATGATAGCTTTTGGAGTATTCATTTCTTCGCTGACGGAAAGTGTGGTGACAGCATCTGCTATAAGTTTTATAGGGCTTTTAATTATGATGCTTATAGAGCCTATAAGTAATTCTTTTGGTGGCAGTATATCTAAAGTGTTGAACTGGTTTTCAATATTCTCAAGATATGATGATATAACTAAAGGGATTTTTTCACTAAATGCTGTTATTTACTATTTAAGTTTTGCTGCTGTATTTATATTCTTAACTATTAGGATAATAGAAAAAAGACGATGGCACAACAATGTAAAATATAGTTTCAATTCTTTAATGCTTGTTATATTAGTAATAGTAATTGCTATAATTGTAAATCTTCTGGCAGGGCAAAACCCTATAAAATTTGACTTATCCTCAAATAGACTATACTCCATAGGTGATACTACTAAGGCTATTATTGGAAAATTAAATAAAGATGTAGTAATATACGGGCTTTTTGATGATGAAAAAATTAATAATGATTATAAGCGAGTAGATGAATTACTTAGTAAATACGAAAATAATTCTAAAAACCATATAACTGTAAGATATGTGGATCCTGATAAAAATACAAGAATAATTAAACAGCTTGATCCTGATGGAAGTCTTGAATTGAAAAAAAATGATTTTGTTGTAATTAGTGGTAATAAGCTTAAAAAGCTGTCTTATGAGGATCTCTTTCAAATTAAAGTAGATCAGTCTTTTTCACAATACGCTGCAGCTTCCCAGGCAGAACAGAGTTTTACAGGTGCAATTAAGTATGTAACTTCTGATATAACTAATGTTATTTATTTTGCTGAAGATAATGGTGAAGATAACTTACAGAGTAGCTATAAAACTTTTAAAAGCAGTTTGGAAAAAAATAATTTTGTTATTAAGTCTGTAAATCTTGATGCAGTGAAGGAAATACCTAAGGACACAAGCGTTTTAGTGTTTTTATCTCCAGAAAGAGATTTAGCAATAAGTGAAAAGGATAAAGTGAGTGAATTTCTTAATAATGGAGGAAAAGCAGTATTTTTATTTAACTCTATTAGTTCTGATCCTGCCTTTACTCAATTTGATGCAATCATTAAAGAATATGATTTATCACTAAATTATGATAGGGTGAAAGAAAATGATGAAACAAAACATTTGCCAGATGATCCTTATTCTTTAATACTTGATGTGGAAAGTAATGAAATAATACCTCTTGAATTTTCAGGAATGCTTATGGATAACGCCAGAAGTATAAACATTTTAAAAAATGAAAAAAAAGAAATTAAGGTTGCTCCACTAATAAAGACAAGCAATACTTCCATTGGAGAACAAATAGATAAAACTAAGGGTAAGGATAATGAAGGACCATTAAATTTGGCAGTGGCTGCTGAAAGTAAGGCTACATTAAAACCTTCACAGATAATTGTTTTAGGAAGTTCCGTATTTCTTAATGAAAGTACTAAGCAGAAATATTTTTCCTATTTTAGCACTGGAAATTATTTTTTCATAAGTGCATTAAATTGGACACAGGATAAAAGTAGTGATGTGATTATAGGTGCAAAATCATTAAACAGCGGAAAAATTTCTATTAGTCAGTTTAGTGCAAATATAATAGGTTTTTTTGTTATAGGTGTGATACCTGTAAGTATATTAGGGTATGGTTTGGCTGTCTGGTTAAAAAGGAGGAACCTATGAAGTTTTATAAAAATGTAATTATACTGGGTATAATAGTTGTACTACTTTCAGCTGCTTATTTTATAACTGAAAGAAAAAATGCACAAAGTGCCATAGAAACAAGTACAGCTAATAAAATAAAAATCTTAAACTTGAAGCTAGATGATATTTCTAAAATTGAAATAAATAATAAAAGGGAAAAATTATTATTTGAAAAAAAACAGGGCAAATGGGTGTTAGTAGAACCAGCAGACATAAAATATGACCAAGCGGTTGCTAATGGTCTGCCATTAAGTATATTCTATATTACAGCTAATAAGTTAATAGCTGAAAAAAGTACTGATTTTACCCAGTATGGGTTAGATAATCCTACAATAATATCTATTAGTACACCAGGTGGTAAAAATAGTACATTAGAAATAGGAAATCTAACTTCCTCTAAAGACAGTTATTATGCAAAATTAAATGAAAGCAGCAGTATTTATACTATTGATAAAAATAAAGTTGAGTCCATTTTACTTACACAAAATGCAGTAAAGGATAAAAATGTATTGTCACTTAGTCGGGAACTCCGTCCTAGGATGATAGCAGAAGATATTACCAGGGTAACTTTGAAAAAAAATAGTACACTAGTTTTTTCAGCTAAAAAAAATACTGACGGTGACAATTGGTCAATTATTGCACCAGTTGAAGAAAAGGCAGATAAAAATAAAATAGCACCAGTACTAGATGCTGTATCTAAAGTTCTTGCTATAGAATTTATAGATGATAATCCTTCAAATTTTGATAAGTATGGATTAAAAAATTCTCTTTATAGTTTAGAGTTTGAAAATTCAAAAGGTATAAAAAAATTATATATAGGAAATGAAAAAGAAGCCGGCAGCGAATATTATGCTAGAGTTGAGGGGTCAAATGACGTTTTTTCTTTAAGTGAAGAAGGATTTGCTTTTCTTGATAAACCATTAAAAGAATTTGTTGAGGAAGAAAAATAGTTTATCCCAATGCCCCAATTAGCAAATACCTATTCAGGATTGAGAATCGTGAATTGTGAGCTGTGAACTGTGAACTGAATATACAGGGGGAGTGAAAATGAAAAATAGGAAATATTTATACATATTTTTAATATTATTTTTGATAGCATTAAGTGTAGGATATTTTAAAATTGAAAATAAAAAAACTAGCAGTAATACTGGTAAGCAAAAAACTGACGTAGTAAAAAACGACAAGCCAAATGCCAAAAATACCAGCGATACTAAAAGTGCGGTAAGTAATGAAGATAATTCATCTGAAACGTCAAATATAAAAGATAGCACTTCTGCTGATTCAAATAATGATTCATCGGAAAATAATTTAAGAACCGGACAATCAAAATCAGAGGATTCTAACACTGTGCCTGCACAGGTACAAAAACCGGCACCGACACAGGTACAAACATCGACACAAACTACAACAGTTACTTTAACAGGTTTTATTCAAGATGAAGATTGTTTTGTTCAGTACGTAGATTCAGACACTGGCAAGGCAAAACAAGATCCGGGTAATGATACAAAAGATTGTTTGTTAATGCAGGCTTGTGCAAATAGCGGTTATGGAATAACAGCACTTCAAAGTGATGGAACTTATAAGTTCTATTATTTTGACGGAAAATTTGCAACTGGAAAGGGAGAAGGCTTTATACCGGGAACTGGCGCCCAGGCGTTAGCATGGGAACTAATTAATAAAACGAGTAAACAAGATCATGTTGCTATTACTGTTACAGGAACTTTAAATGGAGATACAAGAACAAATACAAACGCTGCTTTTCCAGCCAATGTAGATGGAAAATATTACTCGGTTATAACTGTGTCACAATTGCATGAGAATTAAGGTTTATTTTCCTATGATTATTTTACTCATAGGAAAATAAAGTTTTTACATAAAGTGAGAATATACTTTTATAGCTATTATTTTTTCATTCTATTAGCATAGAATTCACCACTGATTTCATCCTCACTATATTCTATATAGGATATTTTTGTGTTGTTATTTGATATATTATAATTGGACCAAACGCAGCCTGAATTATTAGATACATTTCTAAATCTCTTTAATTGTATATTAGATTTTAAACTCATATTATATTCTCCTCCATGTCTGATTAATAATATTTACATTTGAATATCCGTTAATGTTTGCTTCTCCCATGTTATGGATAGCCCCGTCAAAAATATAACCATAGCTCATGCCAGCTGTTTCAATAACTCCTGAACATACAGAAAATTTACCTAAAGAATCAGCTGCCTCTTCAGGAGAAAATGGAATATTAAAGGAAAAATCTTTTTCATAGGTTTCATAAAGAGACCATATTTTTTTTTCTAACTCATCTGAGCAATTTTGTATAGGAAGCTTAATTATGTTTTTGGCTTCTCGCCTTGTTATCATATAGCTGTGTGATTGTAACTTTTCAGTTAAAATATTTACAATTTCATTTATTTTATACTCATCTTGATAATTCATATGCATAAGTAATAATTCTTTCGCAACAGTCCTTATTAATGCATGAGTTCTGAATATACTTCCTACGGCTAAAGGATGTATGTGCTCTGTTAAATTAGTAAAAACCTTAATTAGAGTTTCATCTGTCTTAAGTCCTATTACATCTTTAGCAATAGAGAAAAAAGAGTATACATCTTCTACATTAATAGGAAGCTTCATGTTGTTATTGTCTTCAGGATTAAAAACGCTGGTTATATTAGGATCTACAGGACTGAGTTCTCCCATTTTTGTCATGATTATTTCAGAAGCACCGAGACATATCAAGGTACCTGCACTATAAGCTTTATAGGGTACTAATACTGAAAATTTACTACAGTATTCGTATATAAGTTCAACTAAACGAAGAGATGTTAATACATCTCCACCTTTAGTAAAAATAAATAAATCTATTTTATCTGTTTTTCCTACATTTTCAAGAAGTTTATGGAAAATTGGAATAATGTCAGGAGCTATTCTTATATTAATATTCTGCCTATCACCACAAAAATAGCATATTACTTTAGAATGCCGTTCTTCTGATATATCTTTAATTAACTCATATCTAGTTTCATTCATTTTATCACATCCCAAAATTGAAAATTAAAGTTTAATTAAGATTATTGTTTGAAATTCTCACTATATATATTCAATGTAATGGGTTTTATTTTTCAAATAATTTTTTTAATAATCTCTGAATAATTTTTCCTTTAATATACAATAATAAGTACTGTAAAAAAAATAAAACAATTTAGGAGGTACATTATTATGCAAATCAACACTAATACTTTAGAACAACAAGGAGTTAACCCACAACAGATAAGATTTGTCCCAATATCATCAAATGTTTCATATTTAGGTACTACTGTTAATTATGGAATTGGCACACATACAGGAGTAAATGCTTTTTCTAATAATTCTCAAGCTATAGGAAATTGGACTGTTAGCCCACAAGCTGGTATTATCAATGCTTCTCAAATAGGTACTACACCATGCATTTCAGCAATGAGTACTACACCATGTATTTCAACATCTCAAGTTGGTCAAATAGGTACTGCATCATATATCCCAACACCTCAATTTGGTCAAATAGGTACTACACCATACATTTCAGCATCTCAATTTGGTCAAATGGGAAGCGGAGTTTTTAATGGCATGGTTTATAATACTCAAATTCCAATGGGAAGAAGTCTAATGGTTCAGCCTACTATAGATATTTCAGAAACATCCAGTGATATTGTGGTTTCTGCTTATGTATCGAATTCAGCAGTAAATGATTTGAAACTTAACGTTACTGATGATTCATTAACAATTTCAGGTACTTTATTAAATGGAACTAACCAATTTGTATTAAATAGAACAATTCCTCTTTCAACAAGTGTAAGAGCAGAGGCTGTAGAAGCTACTTTACAAAGCGGAGTTGTTGAAATTAGATTACCGAAGACAGAAAAATTTAATAGAGCGGCTCATACTTTAAGCAAAGATGCGGGTAATGTAATGATAAGCAAATAACAGTAATATTATTATGAATTAAGTTATTCATGTATTAAAAAAATAGGGTACCCTTATAAACTGCTGGCAAATATATTTTTGCTGGTAGTTTTTTGTATGTTCAATTTAAAGTTTTGAAATCAAGTGATTCTTAGATTCAGGTGGAGTTTGCTTATGAGAAAGGCTTTTCTCCATCTGAACCTTATTAACAGTATTCTTAGTGTCTTTAGCACTTAGAATACGTTATCCTTTAGGGGAAGAACTTATCTGCAGTGCTTATCTCCCACTTTGATAGAAAAGCAGAGAACCAAAATTTTTAATTTTGTGTGAATCGCTTTCACAGAGTGCGATGGGAATATTAGCAATGGTAGCGTTCGGATAAATATTTTTTATAAATTAAGGGAAATATATTTATTATACAAATTGAGGTGAAATAAAATGCCTGATAAAAAATGTAGTATAAATGATAATATCCAAAATATAAAAAATCTACTGGGAAAGCAAACTGAATTAATAATAAGAAATTTACTTATTGGAAATAAAAATTCTCTAGAGGCTGCAATTATTTATGTGAATGGATTAACTGATAAAAATATAATAGATAGAGACATACTAAAACCACTGATGTTGAATGCTAATGAGGACTTTGCAAATATGCAAAATTTAGAAGAATACATACACAAAAAGTATATTGCAGTTAGTGATACTTATGTTGAAACAGATATAAATAAAGCTGCAGAGGGCATTAAAAGAGGAAAAACTGTATTACTAATTCAAAATTCCTGTAACTTTATTCTAATAAATACTGCAGGTGGAACCTACAGGTCCATAGCTGAACCAGATAATGATCCTTCCTTGAGGGGACCCAGGGAAGGTTTTGTAGAAAATCTAGATACAAATATAAGTATATTAAGGAGAAGAATCAAAGATAAAAATTTATCAGCGGAGAAATTTGTACTGGGAAAAAGGTCCCAGACAGACCTTGTAATCATGTACATAGACGATATAGTAGATAAACAGCTTTTACAGATAATAAAAGACAAAATAAGTGCTGTAGATGTGGATTCTGTTCTCACAAATAGCTTCGTTGAACAGTTTATAGAGGAGCATCCTTATAGTATTTTGCCCCAGACTATCGGATCGGAAAGACCAGATGTAATAGAGGCAGCTTTAATGGAAGGAAAAATAGCTTTTTTGCTGGCAGGTACACCCTATGTTACAACCTATCCTTCTATATTTGTAGAGTTTTTTCAGACTGTAGAAGATTATTATGGAAGGACTCTGCAAGCCTGGTTTACAAGAGTACTGAGATTTATATCTGTTTTTATAGTGATAACTTTTCCTGCAATTTATATAACTTTTATTAAATTTAATCCAGAGCTCATACCAGTTGAATATATTAAGTCTCTTATATCAGCCAGACAGGGCATAGTATTAAGTCCCTTTATGTCTTTGTTGGCCATGCAGCTGACCATAGAATTTTTGAGGGAAGGCGGCCTAAGAATACCTGGTAAAATAAGTCAGACTGTTAGTGTGGTAGGTGGTATTATAATTGGTAATGCTGCCCTTCAGGCAAAGATTGTAAGTTCAACTACTTTGCTCATAGCAGGAATTACTACTGTTTCGTCTTTTGTAATATCTAATTACCAGATGTCCATTGCAATAAGAATTTTAACTTATCCTATGTTAATACTGGCAAATTGGCTTGGGGTGCTTGGAATAGTCATAGGATGGTTTTTCATACTAGCCTATCTTTGTTCTTTAGAAAATTTTGGAGTTCCTTATTTTGCCTTTCATAGAAGTGATATGAAAGATATATTTATAAGGGCACCTCTATGGAGGATGAATAAAAGACCTGAGGCTATTCCACATAATGACACTATAAGACAAAGGTATTTCAGGGGTGGAAAAAAATGAATAAAGCTCAGAATACCTTCTTAACCCCCAGCCAATTCACACTAACGTTAAAATCAGCTGTTGTGGGCATTGAAACAATGTATATAGCTAATAATATTATGAAATTTGCCAAACAGGACAGTTGGATTAGCTGTATAGTAGGGACAGTTTATCCTCTATATATGGTTATCATAGCAAACTATATGTGTAAAAAATTTCCTAAGGACAACATATTGATACTGAGTAAAAAGTGTTTTGGAAAATTTTTGGGAAGTATTTTAAATATTATTTTTATATCTTTCTTTTTATTTATGTTAACATCGGAATTTTCAGGATATACCCATGTGTTTCGGGTATATACAACTTCTTTCCTGAAACCCTATCAGGTTCTTTTCACTGCTTTAATTCCTATAACCTACATTGCCTATAAGGGCATAAAACCTCTGGGGAGATTAAATGAAGTAGGTTTTTATTTAACTGTAGGGTTGGTTGTTCTTCCTATGGCAGTTTTAGCATACGGAAGTTTTCTAAATTTAATGCCTGTATTTGGTTCAGGATTATCTGGTATATTAAAAGGCTCAAAAGAAACTGTTTTTGCCTTTTCCGGCATGGAGATTATGTTTCTTATTTATCCTTTTTTACAGGACAATAAAAAGTTGTTGAAATGTGGTATAGTCAATGTTGTTATTGTAGCATTTATTTATACATGGACTGTTTTTGCAACTATTTTTTACCTGGGTATTGAAACTTCTCCAGAGTATTTATGGCCCGTTTTAACATTGGCTGATAGTATAAATATTCCTATTGTAAATAGTTTTAGATTTATATTTATATCTTTATGGTCTCTGGTGCAATTTAAATGCATAGCTACTTATTATTTTGTAGTTTCTTATGGCTTAAATCAATCAGTAAAAAAGATACCTGCTGAAGCATTTGTTCTGCTTCTGTACCCTGTAATTATTATTATAACTATGTTATATGGAAATCCAACAACCAGAGGAGAATATACAAACAAACTAATTGTTGCTTATGTAATATTTAACTTAACATATGTTTCTGCAGCAGCAATTTTAATCCATTTTAAAAAAGGTGATGCTTATGAAAAAGTTTAAAGTTTTCTTAATAGTTATTGTAATATTCATCTTTATCATATGTTTTATAGGAGTAAAAGGATCACTTATTGAAAATCTGGAAGTACCTGTGGGTGTTGGAACAGATATAGCGGTGGATTCTTCAGATACAACTTATAGTGCACCTTTTTTAGTATATTCATTTGAGGACAATAAAGTAACAAGCAATACCTTTATTGGAGAAGGGGAAAATTGGGGTAAAACACGGGAAACCAGACAGTTAAAGGAAGGAAAAAAATCTATGATAGGCCTTAATAGAATATTTTTATTTAGTGAAAAATCCGCATTATTTGGTGTTAAAAGTACTTTAGATATATGGCTTAATAATCCAGCTATAAATGACAGGGCCATATGTGCAGTGTGCAGAGGAAAAGCTGAGGATATGTTTAAATACAAGGTTACTGGATACGCAAATTCTGCGGAATATATTGAAGGTATGATAAAAAACCTGCCAGAATACAATTTCTTTTCTATGCAGTATTCACTTATGGACTTAATAGTAAGAGGTCATGCAGAAGGAAGAAATATACTACTTCCTTATATAGAAATAAAGGACAATAACATAGAGACTACAGGTCTTGCCATATTTAAAGGAGATAAAATGATAGGAAGAGCAGATATGGATGAGACACGAATAATTAATATTTTAAAAGAAAATAGGGTTAAAGGGATGTTAACATTACAACAGGATTCTAAGAAATATATAAATTCTTATACCTATTCAAAAAGAAAGGTTAAGTGTTATAAACAAGATGGCAAATATAAATTTATAATAGATTTAGATTTAAAAGGTAATATAATATCTAATGAATTATACAATAACTTATATTCAGATCCCGAAGTATTAAAAAAATTTGAAAAAGATATGAAAAGTTACGTAGATAAAATGTGCAATAAAACAATAAATGATATTAAGTGTAAATACAAAGCTGATATTTTGGACTTAGGGAGAATTGCTGCTGCAAAGTATGGGAGAGGTACAGGTACTGATTGGAATAAGGCAGTGTGTGATTCTGACATTCAGGTTAATGTGAAGTTTAAAGTGGATACTGAAGGAAGAGGAGATTATTAGAAACAATAGGTTGTATGAATAATGCAATGGATTTACTCTAATACTAAATTCATTGATGGAGGTAATACTTATGAACAGAGATTATATACTTGTAATTATTCAATGGATTGTAGCTATAGGTTTATTAATATGGTTTATTCCTAAAGACAAAATTAGAGAAGCCTTGGTGGCTTTTTCCTTTGGACAATACCATTAGCAAATGTATAAGCCTAAACTGTGAGGTGTTCAATTTTGGAGAATTTGCAGCCATGAAATTTTTAACAATGAAGGAGTTTGAGGCCTATAATTGGAAGTCACATTTTAAAGATGTAAAAGTCACTGCAGATATTGATTTTACTATAGGACGTACAGGTACTCTAATAAGCACATCGCAAATTATAAGTACAGGGGGAGAAAGAAAAAATAATGTATGTACTAATAATTTTTTTATTGATAATTTCAATTTATCCTTTTAGCTACGCAAAGTATAACTGGGAAAGAAACAATAAATTAGGTGCGGTAGGGGCAGGTCTTATGGGAATATTGTCAATTGTATATCCGGCATTTCTTATTTTTACAAGATAGATCTAAATGTTAGAATTGCTTGAAAAAACCCTGATTACAAAAATTATCGTACCAGGGTTTTTTCATATGAATTATTTAACTCCTACCAAATTTTTATGTTTTATTGCCTGTGGAGGCTGTTCAAGCCAACCATTATGGATCATAATATCTAAACCATCTTTAGAATACTCCATAAGTTCATTTGTAAGTTTTGTATAGATAGTCAGCAGATCACTTCTTCTTGTATCTGTCACAGCTGTACCAATGCTGCTTATTTTTGCTGAACATATTATAATTATCTTATTTAACATCAATTTTTCTGAGAAAGGTGCAGCTGTAGAATCGGTTACGTATGAATCCGAAGGAGATGGAATAGGAATGTCTTCATTTTCTAAGATAGAATTTAACATATCAGTTTGTCTGGTTGCTAAGTCTACTCCTCTCAATATATAATTAGAAATTTTTTTGTCTCTACAAACTTGAGCAAAGCCCACTAATAGTGCTTTTCTTGTTACACTTGCAAAATTGATAGAAAAAATATGAGTTATTTCCCCTGCAAGTAAAGCTCTTTTTTTTCCGAACCAGTCTACCAAGAAGCTTTCACTTTTTACATATTGAACTTCTTTAGGTACTTCTACATGGGGTGCTCTTATAAAAATACCTTTTGATAATTTTAATTCTGTTGATTTATTATAAAGGTCTATATATTCTTGAATACATTTGGAGAAGTAATCTCTGATATCAGCACGTGCTATTTGAATTAAAGTCATAGTGTAATTTTGCATAGCTACTCTTGATGAATAACTTATATACTGCAGGTAAAAAGTATCAGTGAATAAACGTGGGGCAGTTATATTTACATCCTTATCCTTAAATCCTTCCGGTACAGGCAGTCTCTCTTGATTAAATAAGTCAGTTAATATTTTAATACGTTCATTGCACAAATCCAAGCTGTGCTGTAAAATATCACGAATCTCAGCATCTTCAACTGTGTTTAAAAAGTATTTGAATTTACATAATAACAGACTTTCCCCCATATAAGAGTTCCAAATTCCTGTTATTTCTGATGAGACTAATGGTATTTTTATAGTATTTGACATAAATATTTCCTCCTTGTATGAAGATCATTAGTAAAATTATGATATTTCTATCTTATTTTAAGTGTTTACATGGCAGTCTTAAAAATATTAAGTACATCTTCCACACTTGTCTGTCTTGGGTTCGTTAGAATGCATATGTCTTTTACAGCATTTTTTGAAAGAAATTCAAGATCTTTTTCTTTTACTCCTAAATTTTTTAAGTTTAACGGAAGATTCATATCATTGGAAAGGGACTCAATTTTATGTTTAATTTTATAAATGGCTTCATCTTGAGTTACTGCACGTTCTCCTACCGCAGTGCATAACTTAAGAATTCTTTCTTCAGGTACTGATACGGAATTGAATTCAATTACATAAGGCAGAATTACTGAATTGCAAACTCCATGAATTTGCTGATAAAAACCGCCTATTTGATGAGTTATTGCATGAACAAGTCCCAAACCTGCATTATTAAAAGCCATTCCTGCCATTACATTAGCATACATCATCTGTTCCCTTGCTTCCATATCATTGCCATTATCATAAGCTCTCTTTAAGTATTTGAATACTATCTTTAGAGCACCAATTGCCAGAGCATCTGTGGTGGGAGAGGCCTCAGTGGAAATAAAGGATTCTATGGCATGGGTGGCAGCGTCCATACCGGAGCTGGCAGTTACCTCTGGGGGCATAGTTGGCATAAACATGGGATCATTTACGGATATTAAAGGCATCAATTTGGGGTCTCCTATCACCATTTTTAATCTTCTGCTCTCATCTGTTAGGATTACAAAATTTGATATTTCAGATCCTGAACCGGAGGTTGTATTAATTGAAATAGTGGGTAAGCTGGGTTTTGTCATTTTCTTGTATCCCTCATAATCTGCAATTGAACCGCCGTTGGCCGCTACAGTTGCTATACCTTTTGCACAATCGTGACAGGTTCCGCCGCCCACAGATATAATAAACCGGTAATTTCTCTTTAATGGATTTAAGCCTTTATTAAAATAAGCAAGACCATCCTCCACAAATGAAACTGTAGAATTTGGATGTAATATGCCATCAAATATGTCATAAGAAATAAATAAACTTTTTAATATTGTTTCAATCATCTCCACATAACCAAGGCTTATTATGTTTTTATCTGTAACAATTAAAGCTTTGCTTAATTTATGAGGCATTAAATATGTTGGCAGATCCTTTATTGACCCCATACCAATAAGATTAGTTGATGGACATAAAAAGTCATGGATATTCTCCAAAATTTATCCCCTCCCATACTTGAAATTACAAAAATAAATTCTACAAATATTTATTTTAGAAATCGACTATGTGTATAGTATGTAACATAGTTAATATAATTATTCTCACAGCATTAGGTATATAAGTATTTTAAGTGTAAAAATACTTATGTTACTATGTTAAAAAGTATTTTAATATATTGTAAACAAGTAGAATAAATCGTATAATTATGAAATTGATAGTACTATAAAATTTACGGAAGGAAATGAATATGGGTAAAATATTAGTGTTAGCTGAAAAACCGTCTGTTGGAAGAGATTTAGCAAAAGTGCTTCATTGTAATAAAAAAAATGGAGGCTATATAGAAGGAGACAAATATGTTGTAACCTGGGCATTAGGCCACCTGGTAACTTTAGCAGATCCAGAAGTTTATGATGATAAATATAAAAGTTGGAAGTTAGAAGATTTGCCAATGCTGCCTAAGCATTTAAAACTTGTAGTTATAAGGCAAAGTGGAAAGCAATTTAATGCTGTTAGGGAGCAGTTAAATAGAAAAGATGTAACGGAAATTGTAATTGCTACTGATGCTGGACGTGAAGGTGAATTGGTAGCAAGGTGGATACTTGAAAAGGTAAGAGTGAATAAACCTGTAAAAAGACTTTGGATTTCCTCACAAACAGATAAAGCTATATTGGAGGGATTTAGGAATTTAAAATCTTCATCACAATATGATAATTTATATAAGGCAGCTCAATGTAGAGCAGAAGCCGATTGGGTTGTGGGATTAAATATTACTAGAGCTCTTACTTGTAAGCATAATGCACAGCTTACAGCAGGACGTGTGCAGTCTGCAACTCTGGCCATGATAGTTAATCATGAAGAAGAAATAAAGAATTTTAAGCCAAAGGATTATTTTACAATAAGTGCAAAGGCCAAGGGATTTACTCTAAAGTGGCGAGATAAAAATAATAATAGCAGCATTTTTGATGAAGACAAGGTAAATAAAATTCTAGCAGATACTAAGGGAAAAGAAGGTAATGTGGTTCAGGTTACAGAGAGCTATAAGAAGCAGCATGCCCCATCACTTTACGACTTAACTGAGTTACAAAGAGATGCAAATAGAATCTTTGGATACTCAGCCAAACAAACATTATCTATAATGCAAAGGTTATATGAAAATTATAAGATTTTAACTTATCCTAGAACGGATTCAAGATATATTTCTACAGATATAGTGGCTACATTGCCAGAACGTTTAAAAGCCATTTCTATAGGCAGCTATAGAGCCGCTGCAAGTGAAATACTAAAAGGTAAGATAAACGCTCATAAAGGTTTTGTAGACAACAGTAAAATAAGTGACCATCATGCAATTATTCCAACAGAAGAAACAGTTAAGTTATCTCTTTTAAGTAATGAGGAAAAAAATGTTTATGATTTGGTAGTTAAAAGATTTTTATCTGTTATGTTACCGCCTTTTGAATATTTGCAAACTACTATATTTGCAGACATTAATGGAGAAAGCTTTGCAGCAAAAGGTAATGTTATAAAGTCAAAGGGCTGGAAAAAGGTATATGATAGAGTTAGTGATTTAACTGAAGATGAGGATGAGAAAGATAATCAAGAATTACCGTTGATAAAAAAAGGCGACAAACTAAATATAACATCAGTAGAAAGTAAGAAGTTAAAAACTAAGCCGCCAGCAAGATTTAATGAGGGAACATTATTATCTGCCATGGAAAAACCACAAAAGTACGTAAGCATAGATAAAGTACATGCTAAAACCCTTGGAGAAACTGGAGGAATAGGAACAGTAGCTACAAGGGCAGATATAATAGAAAAGCTATTTAATATGTTCTATTTAGAGAAAAACGGAAAAGAAATCATTCCAACCTCAAAGGGAAAACAACTTATAGAATTAGTACCTGATGAGCTTAAGTCTCCATTGTTAACAGCAGAATGGGAATTAGAATTAGAGCTTATCAGCAAAGGGAAGAAAGACCCTAGGGTATTTACAGATAGAATGAGAAAATATGCAGCAGAGCTAGTTGAGGATGTTAAGGGAAGTAGTGATAAATTTAAACATGATAATCTAACCGGTAAAAAGTGTCCTAGATGCGGTAAATATATGCTTGAAGTTAAGGGTAAGCATGGAGTTATGAATGTGTGCCAGGATAGAGCCTGTGGACATAGGGAAAATATAAGTAAGTTCACAAATGTGAGATGTCCAGAATGCAAGAAAAGATTAGAGCTTCGAGGGCAGGGGGAAGGTCAAATATATGTTTGTGTAAACACAAACTGTAATTTCAGAGAAAAAGCATCAGTATTTAATAAAAGATTTAAAGAAAGTGAAAGTAAGTTAAATAAAAAAGATGTGTCAAAATATATGAAAAAAATGAAGGCAGAAAATAAGACTAATATGAATTCAGCCCTGGCTGAAGCTTTAGCTAATATGAAATTTAAATCAAGTGATTCTTAGGCTTGGGTGAGAGGGTACATTAATTTGAAATAAAAAGCACAAAAACTAAATAGGAGTACTTAGTTTTTGTGCCTGCTAATTGTTTATACTTTAGTGTAACTGCTTACCTTGAATTTATAAGGTGATACACTTTCATTTTTATAAAATACCTTGCTGAAGTAAGCAGCGTCTATATAACCTACTTCTAAAGCTATTTGGGTTATGGATTTATCAGTATTAATTAATAGTTTTTTTGCTTTTTCAAGCCTTAGCTTGGTAATATATTGAGTAAATGTAATGCCCATTTTTTGTTTGAAATACCTGCTTAAATATTGAGGATTCAAATGAACAAAGTTAGCTACTGAATTGAGATTTATCTTACGGTTAAAGTTGGTATCTATATATTTTAAAATAATTTTTATAGTATCTTCATATATATTTTTAGAATTTATGTCATTTATTTTTAAATTATCGTGTTTTTCAGTAGTTTCTATAGATTGTATAACTTTGTTTAAAGCATTTTTCAAATCATTAGTTCTTACAGGTTTTATCATATAGTTAACTACACCGTATTTTATAGCTTCCTGGGCATAATCAAATTTTTCATAGGCCGTTAAAATAATAGTTTTTACATTTGGTAAAAATTCTATTATTTCTTTTTGCGCCTGAAGTCCATTTTTTTCTGGCATTTTTATATCCATAAGAATTATATCTGGTTTGTAGATTTTTGCATTTAGTACTACTTCATGTCCATTTTTACAATCTTTTTTTATATCAATATTATAAAAATCTCTTTGTAGGATTATTCTTAAAGCTTTTCTTTCTAAAGGTTCATCATCTGCTATAAGAAGTTTATACATAGTTAATTATCCTCCTTAACTAATTAAAGTATGGTATAATAATTGGAAAATTTTGTACTATTATTTTGCAACTATTTAAGGTGTCATAATTTTAGGAATATGGATTTCTACTTTTGTACCCATATTAGGTTTACTTTTTATTTTTAGACCATAGTTGCCTCCAAAGTAATTGCATAGCCTATCATGAGTATTTTTTATACCTATACCAAATTGTTCTGGTATATTATCTGAATTGGTTAGCAGAGATAATATACTGGAATCAATTCCTTTGCCGTTATCAGATACCTCAATTATAATGTCTTTTGAGGGTGTTAAACTGCCCTTAACACAAACTTCCCCTCCTTCTAGCTTTTGTTCTAAACCATGTATCAGTGCATTTTCTACTATAGGTTGAATAATCATAGAAGGAATTCTACATTCCATGATTTTTTCATCTATCTCAATGCTATATTTAATTCTATCACTGTATCTTAGGGCCTGGATATATAAATATCGTTCTATATATTCAATTTCAGTTTTTAGTTTAGGAAATTCTTCATAATTTTTCAGGCTGTATCTTAAAAGATCTGAAAGTGTATATATTAGATCTTCGGTTTTAGGGGCATTCTCTATTAGTGCTATTCTAGCTATTGTATTTAGAGTGTTAAATAAAAAATGAGGATTAGTCTGAGCTTGTATAGTTTTTAATTGCATCTTTTTTGCCTGCTGCTCTAGCTTTGTTTTTTCTTCACTTTCTTTTAACAACTTTTTTTGAGTTATTTTGTGCATTCCAATTTCAGCTATATAATTTGCTAGGAAATTATAAAATTCTACACAATTGTGGAGGTAATCGCTTTCAACCAATTGAATTGAATTGGTTACCTCTTCTAATCTTTTAATAGGTATGTCACATTCTTTAGATAATTTATTTAAATCTATAGAATTTTTAGTCTGTTGATCTTTTACAAGTACTTGTCCACCTAATACCGCCCCTAAGTAATAATCATCTACAATGATAGGGGCTGCCGAATCCATGAGACCTGTATGGCATGTATACACTTTTGGATTTCTGTCTTTCATGGCTGAAAATCCCGCCTGGGAATGACATAATTTACATTTCTTATTTCCTTTTGGAAAAGAACCCATAAGTGAACAAAAAGGAGTAAGATTGGTTTCTTTACAAACAGGAGTACCATTAGTATCTACTATAATTGTAGGAAATTTAACTAACTTTGTCAATCTATCCTGTATATTCTGGATACTTTCTACATCAATAATATCTTTTAGATTAATGCTTTGTAATGAATTCATCTTGTGATTTTTCCCTCCTACATTTTTAGTGTTGTATATATTTTTAAATTTTAGTATACTGAATTTGTCACAATAAATAAATAATTTGGTTTGATATTTACTTTGAGATATCAAAAAAATACAATAATTTTATATATATATAATACAAAAGTCAGTCGAATTTGTCAAAAAAAATTTATGGATTTAGTAATAAAATTTAGACAAAATAAAAAATAAATAAAGCAATAAAAAAATAAAAATTATGGAGGTACTATTTTATGGGACAGGAAGCATTAGGAATGATTGAAACAAAAGGATTAGTTGGAGCTATTGAAGCTGCTGATTCAATGGTAAAAGCAGCAAATGTTGCACTTATTGGATATGAAAAAATAGGTTCAGGACTTGTAACCGTTATGGTAAGAGGAGACGTAGGAGCAGTAAAAGCTGCAACAGATGCAGGAGCTGCTTCAGCTAAAAGAGTAGGAGAAGTTATATCAGTACACGTTATTCCAAGACCTCATACAGATGTAGAAAAAATATTGCCTAACATTGGGTAAACAGGCTTTACTGAGGGGAGTTATGTATGAATAATGAGTTTATAGAAAAGGTTTTAGGTGAAGTTAGAAAAAGTTTGGATTCGAAAAATATTGATCAGGAAAAACTGAATAAGGTTATAGAAGCAACTACTACAAAATTGTCAGATTCAAAAAATGAACAAGTTGTAGGTACAAAAGCATCGGAAAAAAGTGAACAAGTTATAAAAGAGCAAGCCGAGGATGTAAAGAAGGCTCCAGTGACTCCACCGGTAACTGAATTTGTAGGAACAGCGGGAGGAGACACAGTAGGCTTGGTTATAGCTAATGTAGACAGCCATTTACATGAGCATTTAGGCTTAGATAACACATGCCGTTCAATAGGTATAATAAGTGCCAGAGTAGGGGCACCTGCTCAAATGATGGCTGCAGATGAAGCAGTTAAAGGTACAAATACACAAATTGCAACTATTGAACTGCCAAGAGATACAAAAGGCGGAGCTGGACATGGTATATTTATTGTTTTAAAAGCTGCAGATGTATCTGATGCTAGAAGGGCAGTGGAAATTGCACTTAAACAAACAGATAAATATTTGGGAAATGTTTACGTTTGTGATGCCGGCCATCTGGAAGTTCAATATACCGCAAGGGCAAGTTTAATATTTGAAAAGGCTTTTGGAGCTCCATCAGGGCAGGCCTTTGGTATCATGCATGCAGCTCCGGCAGGGGTTGGAATGGTAGTAGCAGATACAGCATTAAAAACAGCCGATGTAGAACTAATTACTTATGGCAGTCCTACTAATGGCGTACTGTCATATACAAATGAAATTCTTATCACTATAAGTGGAGATTCAGGTGCTGTTATTCAAGCTTTAACTGCTGCTAGAAAAGTTGGTTTGTCCATTTTAAGATCAATGGGGCAGGATCCTGTTTCTCTGTCTAAACCTACTTTTTAGAATATTTGGAATTGTTGAAACTATTGGAATGATTAGCTGATATTTGCTTTAAACAGCAAATGTGAATTTAATAGGATAGGAACTTTCCACAGGTGGATTGGTGACTGTAAAAATTAATGGGGATGTGGGAGCAGTAAAAACATCTGTTAATGCTGTTAAATTAAATGCTGTTGTTCTAAATATTAGTTATTCCAAGACCAAATGGAGTCATAGGATCAATAATTGGCTCGAAAAAATAGGTAATTTGACTAGGATTATTAAATTAAACAGAAAAAGACAGTTGCAACTTATTCATAGTTGATTTAAAATTAAGTATAGTAAAAAAAGGACATGTATAAGGATTACATCAGGGTGTTTTTTTAATGTAAAGCAAATTTAAAAATAGATTTCTGAAAGGGAGAATAAAAATGGAGATAATGGATAAAGACTTACAGTCAATACAAGAAGTAAGAGCTCTTATTGCAAAAGCAAAGAAAGCTCAAGCAGAATTTAAAAATTTTTCTCAAGAAGCTGTAAACAAAGTAATAGAAAAAATAGCTAAGGCTACAGAAGTAGAAGCTATAAAACTTGCAAAAATGGCACATGAAGATACAGGATATGGAAAATGGGAAGATAAAGTAATAAAGAATAAGTTTTCAAGTATAGTAGTTTACAACTACATTAAAGACTTGAAAACGGTTGGAATTTTAAAAGAAGATAAAGA